>NZ_JBEZDN010000074.1:0-38562 GCF_040648315.1 Pseudonocardia sp. NPDC049154 | reverse complement strand
CCGCCGTCGGCCGCGGATCGGGGGGCACCCCGGCGGCCGAGGCCGGAGGGGCCGCCCCGACCGTGGCGAGAGCGACCAGCAGGACGACCACCGGGAGCGCACGGCGGCAGGACGGCACGGGGAGCAGGCGAGTCGGCACGCGGCGGACGCTAGGAGCGCCGGCGCCCTCGGTGGGGTCGGCGACGCTCCGCTGTGGACAACCCCGGTCCCGGGCACGCGGAACCGCGGCCACGACCCCGGCCGGGGGCACCGCTGTGGACAACCGCGCACGGACGGCCGGAAGTGTCGGTGGGGCGTTCTTCGTCGCCCCCTCGGGGGAACCCCGGACTTTCTCCGGGCGTTGTCCGGAGGCACCCACCCCGCGGAAGCGGCATCGTGAGGTGCAGGGCGGCGAGAACCGCCGCCGACCGGAACGAGGAGCTCGACGAAACCATGGCAACCACCCTCACCCGCCCGCGCAACGGCGCCGTGATCGCCGGTGTCTGCGCCGGCCTCGCGCAGCGCTTCGGCCTGAGCCCGTTCGTGGTGCGGCTGATCTTCCTGCTGTCCTGCCTGCTCCCGGGCCCGCAGTTCGTGATCTACATCGTGCTGTGGATCATCATGCCGAGGGCCCCGTACTGACAGACCCGTAGGCATCGACCCGGCGGTGATCGACCGGGGCTGAGTGCGGTAGACACGCCGACCGTGTCCCGCACCCTGCTCACCGGCCTCCGGCTGCCCGGCCGGCCCGGTCCCGTCGCGATCGAGACCGAGGCCGGCCGCGTCACCTGGACCGGTGAGGCCGAGGAGGCCCGGGACCGGAGTGGTGCGCGCGTCGAGGACCTGGACGGGGCGCTGCTGACCTCGCCCTTCGTCGACGCGCACGTGCACGCGACGGCCTCCGGTCTCCTGCTCGACGGCTTGGACCTCACCCGCTGCGCGACCGCGGCGGAGGTCCTGGACGCGGTGGCGGCGGCCGCGGGGGCCGCCCCGCCGTCCGCCGTCGTGTGGGGGCACGGCTGGGAGGAGGACCGCTGGTCCGGCGCGCCGCCCACCCGGGCGGAGCTGGATCGCGCCGCCGACGGCCGGGCCGTCTACCTCAGCCGGATCGACGTCCACTCGGCCCTGGTGTCGACCGCCCTGGTCGACCGCGCCCCGGGAGCCGTCGGGGCCCCGGGGTGGAGCCCGACCGGCCCGCTGAGCGCCGACGCCCACCACCACGTCCGCCGCGCCGCGCTCGCCGCGCTCGATCCCGCGCAGCGCCGCTCGGCCCAGCGCGCCTTCCTCGACCATGCCGCCGCCCGCGGGGTGGCGGAGGTGCACGAGTGTGCGGGCCCGGAGATCTCCGGCCGCGCGGACCTCGCGGACCTGCTCGGGAGCGGGCACGGCGTGCACGTCGTCGGCTACTGGGGCGAGGCCGTCGACAGCCCCGAGGCCGCCGCCGCCCTCCGCGCGGGGACCGGGGCGCACGGCCTGGCCGGCGACCTGTTCGTCGACGGCTCGCTCGGTTCCCGCACGGCGGCGTTGCACGCCCCGTACCGGGACGCCCCCGGCTGCACCGGCAACCGGTACGTCGAGGCGGAGACCCTGGCCGCGCACCTCACGGCCTGCACCCGCGCCGGGATCCAGGCGGGCTTCCACGTGATCGGCGAGGCCGCGGTCGAGGACGCCGTCGCCGCGCTGGAGGAGGCCGCCCGCCGGACCTCGCCCGCCGCGGTCCGCGCCGCCCGGCACCGCCTCGAGCACCTGGAGATGGTCGACGCCGGCCAGGCGGCCCGGCTGGCGGCGCTCGGCGCCGTGGCCAGTGTCCAACCGCTCTTCGACGCCCTTTGGGGCGGTCCGGACGGCATGTACACCGCCCGGCTCGGGGCCGAGCGGGCGCGCGGCATGAACCCCTTCCGCGCGCTGGACGAGGCCGGCGTCGTGCTCGCCTTCGGCTCGGACTCCCCGGTCACCCCGCTGGACCCGTGGGCCGCGGTCCGCGCCGCGACCGCCCACCGCACCCCGTCGTCGTCGGTCGACGAGGCCACCGCCCTGGCCGCGCACACCGCCGGCGGCCGGTACGCCGCGGGCGGCTCCGGCACACCCGTTCCGGTGAACGGCGGCCCGGCCTCCTATGTGCTCTGGGAGGGCACCGAGTGCCTGCGCACGGTGCGCGAGGGCCGGGTCCTGCACGACACCGGGGGCAGTCCCGAGGAGTGACGTCGGGCGCCCCCGCTTCCGGCGCGCCCCGTTGTTCTGGCATCCTGTTCGGCGTGATCGACCGGACCAGCCGCCGCCCCCTCGTGGGTCGCTGCTGTCCGGGGTGTTGTCGCTGTTGCCGCTGACACCCCCGGAACCGTCCGCCCGCCGCACTCCCGCGGCCCACACAGACTGCGATCACCTCCATGACCGCCTCCGCGGCCCCTGCTCTCAGCACCACTCCCGCCACCAGCCCTCGCACCGCCGTCTCTGCCGCCCCGGCGCTCGCCGAGCCCGACCTCCGCGGGCACACCGTCGTCGCCCTCCACCCGCACCCGGACGACGAGGCGATCTTCACCGGCATCACGCTCCGCCGCCTCGCCGACGCCGGCGCGCGCATCGTGCTCGTCATGGCCACCGGCGGTGAGCTGGGCGGGTCCCGGGTCCCGCTGCGGACCGGCGAGACGGTGCGGCAGCGCCGGATCGCCGAGCTCGAGCACGCCGCGGAGCTGCTCGGCGTCGCCCGCCTCGTGCTGCTGAACCGCCGCGACTCCGGCCTGCCGGGCGGCCCGGACAGCACCCATGCCCGCGCGCTCGCCGGCGCCGAGCCCCTCGCCCTGGCGAGCCGGCTCGCCGAGATCGTCGACGACGAGGGCGCAGGCACCCTGCTCGCGGACGACGAGCTGGGCGTCTACGGCCACCCCGATCACCGGATGGCGGGCGTGGTCGGCACCATCGCCGCCGAGCTGACCGGCGCCGACGCCTACCTCGCGACCGTCGACCGGGACGGCCTCGGTCCCGACGGCCACCTCGTGCACGGCGCCGCCCGCGCCGCGGCCGTGTCCTTCGGCCGCGAGGGCGGCGAGATCGGGCTGACCGTCACCGGCGACACCCGGCACCTCGCGGTCAAGCGGGCCGCGATCCTCGCGCACGCCAGCCAGGTCGACCCGGCCGAGCTCCCGGAGCACGCCTTCGCCGGCGCCTACGGCCGCGAGTGGTTCCGCCGCACCGGCCCCGCCGCCCGGCCCGGTGTCCTCGACCTCCTCTAGCAGACTGCAGGAGGGCGCGCCGTAGGCTCGTGCCGTGGCCGCTCCGACCGTCGACCCCGCGCAGGCCGGGTCCGCCCCCCGGGTCCCGCGGTCCACCCGGTCACTGCGGCTGCTGGCCCGGGCGCTCCCGGCGATCGCCGCCGGGGTGGTGCTCTACCTGAGCTTCCCGCCGCGCGGGCTGTGGTGGCTGGCGCTGCCGGTGTTCGCGGTGCTCGGCGTGCTGCTGCGCGGCGTGCGCGCCCGCCGCGGGTTCCTCCTCGGATTCCTGTTCGGCCTCGGCTTCCTGGTCCCGCTGCTGAGCTGGACCGGGAGCTTCGTCGGGGCGCTGCCGTGGCTGGCCCTGTGCCTCTTCGAGGCGCTCGCGTTCGGCCTCGCCGGTGCGGGTATGGCGGTGACGTCCCGGCTGCCGGCCGCGCCGCTCTGGGGCGCGGCCGTGTGGGTCGCCGCCGAGGCGCTGCGCAGCCGGGTCCCGTTCGGCGGCCTGCCCTGGGGGAGGGTGGGGTTCGGCCAGCCCGAGGGCCTCTTCCTGCCCACGGCGTCGGTCGGCGGGGTGCCGCTGCTGTCGTTCGTCACCGTGCTCGCCGGCCTCGCGCTCGGCGAGCTCGTCCGACGCCTGGTGCGCCGGGAGGTCCGCGCCGCGGTGGTGCCGGCCGTCCTCCTGGTGATCGCGCTGGTGGTGGGCCCGGTCGCCGGTCTCGTCCCGGCCACCGTGAACGGCCCGCCGAAGTCGATCACCGTCGCCGCGATCCAGGGCAACGTGCCACGGCTGGGCCTGGACTTCAACGCCCAGCGCCGCGCCGTGCTGGACAACCACGTCCGGGTCACCGAGCAGCTCGCGGCCGACGTGGCGGCGGGCCGCCGACCGCAGCCCGACGTCGTGATCTGGCCGGAGAACTCCTCCGACATCGACCCGTTCCGCAACGCCGACGCCGCCGCGGTGATCTCCGAGGCCGCCGCCGCGATCAAGGCGCCGATCCTGGTCGGGTCGGTCCTCGTGAACTCCGACCGGACGGCCAGCAACACGATCCTGGTGTGGGACCCGGTGCTGGGCCCGGTCGCGCGCAACGACAAGCGGCGGATCCAGCCCTTCGGCGAGTACATGCCGTGGCGGTCGTTCTTCCGGCTCTTCTCCAGCTACGTCGACCGTGCGGGCAACTTCGTCCCCGGTCCCGGTCCCGGCGTGCTGCAGGCCGGGGGCGCGGACATCGGCATCGCGATCTGCTGGGAGATCGCGTTCGACGACCTGGTCGCGGACAGCGTGTCGGCGGGTGCGACGATGCTCGCCGTCCCCAGCAACAACGCCACCTTCGGCCTGTCGGAGATGACGTACCAGCAGCTGGCGATGTCCCGCGTGCGGGCGGTCGAGCACGATCGGCCGGTCGTCGTGGCGACCACCTCGGGGGTGAGCGCGACGATCACCCCGGAGGGCGTCGTGACCGGCAGTACCGGGCAGTTCGTGCCCGGAACCCTGGTCGCTGTCGAGTCGCTGGAGGACACCACTACGCTGGCCACTCGGCTGCGGTCCGTGCCGGAGTGGGCGCTGACCGCAGTGGGAGTCATGGCGATCGGCGCCGCGCTGCTGGCCGGAAGGCGGGCACGCCGGGGTGCGGCCGCCGCGCAGGAGGGGGTGGGGTCCCGCACGGGGCCCACGGACGCCCCCCGGGCAGGAGAGGACGTCGATGGCTGAGCCCCCGGGACCGGTCCTGGTGGTCATCCCGACCTACGAGGAGCGGGAGAACCTCGGCCGGGTCGTCGCGCGGCTCAACGCGGCCGTGCCGGCCGCGGACATCCTGGTCGTCGACGACGCCAGCCCGGACGGCACGGGCGAGCTCGCCGAGGAGATGGCGGCCGCGGACCCGCGCGTGCGCGTGCTGCACCGGGAGGGCAAGAGCGGGCTCGGTGCCGCCTACCTCGCCGGTTTCCGGCACGCCCTGAGCGGCGAGCACCAGGTCGTCGTCGAGATGGACGCGGACGGCTCGCACGCCCCCGAGGACCTGCCCGCCCTGCTGGCCGCGCTGGAGGAGGGTGCGGGCGCCGACCTCGTGCTCGGCTCCCGGTACGTGCCCGGCGGGGAGGTCGTCAACTGGCCGGCCCACCGCGAGTGGCTCTCCCGCGGCGCGAACCTGTACGCGCGGCTGGCGCTGGGCGCGGACGTCCGCGACATCACCGCCGGCTACCGCGTGTACCGCCGGCAGGTGCTCGAGCAGCTCGACCTCGACTCGGTGATCTCGCAGGGCTACTGCTTCCAGATCGACCTCGCGTGGCGCGCGCTGCAGGCCGGCTTCCGCGTCGTCGAGGTGCCGATCACCTTCACCGAGCGGCAGATCGGCTCGTCGAAGATGGACGGCGCCGTGATGCTCGAGGCGTTCGTGAACGTCGCGCGCTGGGGCTTCGAGCACCGGTTCCGGCGCCTCCGCCCTGCCCGCGGCACCCGGGACACCGCAGCCGGCGACGGGTCCGTCCGCGCCTGATCACCGCTCGTTAGGCTCCGGCCATGAGTGGTGCGGAGCGCGAGACGCTGACCTGGGACCTGTTCGGCACGGCCTCCCGCGAGCTGGCCGAGCAGATCGCCGACAGCGGCTACCGGCCGGACATCATCCTGTCGGTCGCGCGCGGCGGGCTCTTCGTGGCCGGCGCCCTCGGCTACGCGCTCAGCGTGAAGAACCTGCACGTCATGAACGTGGAGTTCTACACGGGGGTGGGGGAGCGGCTGCCGCTGCCGGTCATGCTGCCGCCCGTCCCCAACGTCGTCGACCTGTCCGGGGCGAAGGTCCTCGTGGCGGACGACGTGGCGGACACCGGGGCCACGCTGAAGCTCGTGCGGGACTTCTGCGGCGAGCACGTGGCGGACGTGCGGTGCGCGGTCGTGTACGAGAAGCCACAGAGCGACGTGCGCTGCGAGTACGTCTGGCGGCACACCCCGCTCTGGATCAACTTCCCCTGGTCGACGCTGCCCCCGGTCGTCCAGGCCGAGGTGCTCGACGCATGAGGGTCCCTACAGGGCCGCCAGCTCCGGCTCGAGGTCGTCGAGGCCCAGCGACCCCTGGGACAGCGCGGCCATGTGCCAGGCCTTGAGGTCGAAGTCCGCGCCCCGCGCCCGCTTCGCGGCGTCCCGGCCCGCCAGCCACGCGCGCTCGCCGAGCTTGTAGCTGATGGCCTGCCCGGGCCCGCCCAGGTACCGCAGCAGCTCGCTGTCGAGGAACGCCGCGTCCCGCCCGCAGTAGGCGCCGAAGAAGTCCCGGGCCAGCGCGGGGGTCCAGGTCAGGCCGGCGTGCACCGGCGAGTCGGCCGGGACCGCCAGCTCCAGGTGCATGCCGATGTCGATGACGACGCGGATCGCCCGCATCATCTGGGCGTCGAGGTAGCCGAGCCGCTCGCCGGGGTCGGTGAGGAACCCGAGCTCGTCCATGAGCCGCTCGGCGTAGAGCGCCCACCCCTCGAGGTTGCCGCTGATCATCCCGGCCGAGGCCTGGAAGGTGGAGAGCTCACCGGCGCACAGTGCCCACTGGCCGAGCTGCAGGTGATGCCCCGGGACGCCCTCGTGGTACCAGGTGCTCACCAGGTCCCACATCGGGAAGCGGTCGCGGCCGAGGGTCGGCAGCCAGGTCCGGCCGGGCCGGGAGAAGTCCAGCGAGGGCTGCGTGTAGTACGGGGCGGCGGCGCTGCCCTCGGGCGCGATCATCGCCTCGACCCGGAGCAGCTCGGGGGCGAGGTCGACGTGCGTGCCCTGCAGGACCGCGATCGTGTCGTCCATGATCCCCTGCAGCCGGGAACGGATCGCGTCGAGCCCCACGACGATCTCGCCGTGTGTCTCGAGGTGCGCCATCGCCTCGCGCGGCTCGACGCCCGGCAGGATCCGCGCGGCCTCGGCGCGCTGCTCGCCGAGGATGCGGTGGAACTCCGACCAGGCCCAGTCGTAGGCCTCGCGGGGGTCGAGGTCGGCGCCCGTCCAGCGGCGGACGGCCACCCGGTAGCGCTGCTCACCGACCGCGTCCGCCACGCCCTCGGTGCGCGGGCGGTACTCGCGGGCGAGGAACTCCCGCAGCGTGCCGAGGGCCGCGGTCGCGGCGTCGGCGCTGCCCGCGGGGAGGCCGGCGTCGGCGGCGAAGGAGGCGAACCAGTCCGCCGCGAGCCACGAGCCGAACTGGCCGACGACGGCGTCGACCTGACGGGGCGCGGCGAGCAGCCCGCGGTCGGCGCCGACCCGGAGGCTCTCGGCGTAACCGGCGAACGCGGCGGGGAGGGCGCCGAGCCGGGCGGCGAGGTTCGCCCGCTCCTCGGCGGTGCCGGTGGGCATCAGCGTGAGCGTGGTGCGCAGGTCCTGGACCGGCCCGAACAGGATCTGGACGTTGCGGAGGTGCTCGCCGAGGGTGCGGGTCGCCTGCGCGGCGGCGAGCCGCTCGCGGAGCAGCCGGGCGCACCGGCGCTCGGTGTCGTTCTCCGGCTCGCCGGCGGCGTCGAGGTGAGCGAGGGTGTCCCGGTCGAGGGCGTCGAGCGCCTCCTCGCCGGCGGGGGAGAGGTCGGGGAGCCGGTCCTGGCCGGTGGGCAGGCCCAGCGAGGTCGCGAGCAGCGGGTCGAGCTCGGCGTGCGCGGCGACGTGGGCGTCGGCCAGGTCCCTGATCGTGCGTGCGGACATACGGTCATCATCGCCTGCCCGCCCCCGGACACGACGAAGCCGGGCCCCACGGGAGGTGGCCCGGCTTCGTGGTGTGCTGCGGCGCGTTCGCCGTGGCGTCGCCGTCGCGACGCCGACCCGTTCGGGAGGGTCAGGCGATCTCGGCGCGACGCTCGCGGAGCAGGTCGAGGCGCTCGTTGAGCAGCTCCTCCAGCTCCGGGATCGAGCGGCGCTCCAACAGCATGTCCCAGTGGGTGCGCGGCGGCTTGGTCTTCTTCTGCTCCGCCTCGACACCGTCCACCCGACGCCCGACGCCGCCCTGGGGCGACTCCCAGGTCGCGGGCGCCTCGGCGTCGTTCGCGAACGGCACCTCGAACTCATGGCCCGAGGGGGAGACGTAGCGGACCAGCTGCCGCGGCGCCAGGTCGTGATTCCGGTCGGTCTCGTAGCTGACAGCCCCGAGCCGGCTGCCACGGAGCACGCGGTCGGCCATGCGTCATCCTCCCGTCTTCGGCCGAGGGGGGCACCCCTCGACGGTCACGTCGTCGCCACCCGGTGTAACGTCTGCGGTGCAGCCGTGCATTCCCGGGGGAGGCATTGCGCGGGCACGCCGAGGTCATCGCGACCGTCGGTCACCCGCTCCTGTCCCGACGTCAGAGTGTGGCCCATCGGGCGCTTTGCCACACGCGAATGTGACGTGTCAGCCTTCTGTGACTTACCTCACCGGCCGGTCGCGGAGTGTTTACACAAGGGTGGCTTCCCGTTACCCGCGATCGTCATGCATCAGGATATGCGCAGGTGGGAGTGCTTGCAGCGCGAACCGTCGGGTGTCCGACGATCCACCCGCCGGATCACCCCGCCGGCGACTCCGGCCGGCGGACGGGCCACAGCGCGAGCAGTCCGGCCGCGAGCACCACGAGGATCCCGACGGTGCCGGCGCGGTCCGAGCCGAACGCGTACGTGAAGAAGCCCACGAGCGTCGGGGCGAGGAAGGACACCGCCCGGCCGGTCGTGGCGTAGAGACCGAACATCTGGCCCTCCTGGCCGGGCGGGGTGAGCCGGGCCAGGTAGGTACGTGACGAGGACTGCGCCGGCCCCACGAACAGGCACAACCCGAGCCCGAACACCCAGAAGGCCGTGGGGCCTGACAGGAACAGCAGCACCACGCCGCACACGAGCAGCCCGACGAGGGAGGCGACGATGACGGCCTTCGGGCCGGTCCGGTCGTCGAGCCAGCCGCCGGTGAGCGCGCCGAGCGCGGACACGACGTTGGCGGCCACGCCGAAGACCAGCACGTCGCCCGGGCTCAGCCCGTACACGCTGACGGCGATCACGGCGCCGAACGTGAACACCGCGGCCAGCCCGTCCCGGAACAGCGCGCTGGCCCCGAGGAAGTAGACGGTGTGCGGGCTCGTGCGATGCAGGTCCCGCAGGTCGACGACGAGCTTCCGGTAGCTCGCCCGCACGCCCAGCCGCGGCGCCCGGTCGAGGGCCGGGGGCGCCTCCGGCACGACGAGGAACAGCGGGATCGCGGCCACCGCGAACCACACCGCGGCGACGAGCGCGACCACCCGGACGTTGAGCCCGCCCTCGGTGCTCACGCCGAGCGCGCCGCCCTCACCGGCGATGAACAGCACGTACACGGCCAGGAGCAGCACGATCCCGCCGAAGTACCCCATGGACCAGCCGAAGCCGGAGACGCGGCCGATCGTCGCGGGCGTGGAGATCTGCCGCAGGACCGCGTTGTAGGAGACCTCGGCGAGCTCGAAGAAGATCGAGCCCAGGGCGAGCAGCAGCAGGCCGAGCCAGAGGTAGTGCCAGTCGTCGCGCACGAAGAACAGCAGCGCCATCGACGCGACCGTCGCGGCGGTCCAGATCGCGGTGGACCGCAACCGCCGTCCGGCCCGGTCGGCGCTCTGCCCGACGACCGGCGCCAGCAGGGCGATCACCAGCCCGGCGGCGCCGATGGAGTAGCCCAGCCAGCTGTTGGCGTCGACCGAGCCCGGCAGGTCCCGGCCGACGGTGTCGGTGAGGTAGACGGAGAAGACGAACGTGAGCGTGATCGTGTTGTAGGCCGAGGAGCCCCAGTCCCAGAAGGCCCAGGCGAGCACCTGTCGCCGCGCGACCCGAGCGTCTCCGGTCCGGTCCGCGGGGGCGGCCTCGCTGCTCACCGCGGCAGCCTAGAGCGCGGGGCGCGCCGGGAGGGAGGAGGCGCGACGGTCACCCGGCGATCACCACAGCGCGATCACCACAGCGCGATCGACACAGCGCGATCGTCACAGGGCGATCAGGAGGTCCGGCCGGTCGGAGAGCAGACCGTCGACCCCCATCGCGAGCAGCTCGCGCATCTCGGCCGGCTCGTCGACGGTCCAGACGTGGACCTCGAGGCCCGCGCCGTGGGCCCGGGCGAGCAGCCGGTCGTCGACCACGGTGAGAGGACCGAACCGCCGCGGGATCTGGGCGAGGCCGCCGCGGACCCGGGGCAGGACCGGCTCCACGTACGGGAGGGCCGACGGGGAGGCGTCGAGCCAGGCGCGCGCCCGCAGGCCGAGGACCGCCTCGAAGCCCATCGACGTGAACAACCGTGGACCGATCGTGCGGGCCCGCCGGAGCCGGCTCTCGTGGTAGGCGCCCAGGCAGACCCGGTCCCAGGCGTCGAGCCGCTCCAGCACGGCGAGGGTCGGCAGGACGACGGCGTCGGACTTCAGCTCGATCGTGAACCGGGTCTCCGGCAGCGCCGCCAGCACGGACTCCAGCCGCGGCACCGGCTCCCGCCCGGCCACCAGGGCGTCCTCGATCACTGCGGCGGGCAGGCGGGCGAGCAGGCCGTTGCCGTCCGTGGTGCGGTCGAGGCTCATGTCGTGGTGGACCATCGGCACGCCGTCCGCCGACGCGTGCACGTCCATCTCGATGTAGGAGAAGCCGTTCGCCACCGCGAGCTCGAAGCCGGCGAGGGTGTTCTCGCAGCCCGCCAGCTCGCCGATGTGCCAGCCGCGGTGCGCATAGCGGCGCGGATGGGGCCCGTCGAGGTACGGGTGCCTGTCTCCGCTCATGGTCGGCTCCGCACGCTCCGCCTCCGTCACGCCGGGCACCCTCTCATCCGCGGCCGATCACGCGCGACGGGGCAGGCGTTGCCGCTCGGTGAACAGCAGGGGTTCGAGCAGGTCACCGTGCTCGTCGAGGCGGGCGGGCAGGTCGTCGAGGGTGAAGACGAGGTCGTCCGGACGGCGGCAGGCCCGCACCTCCTCCCAGGTCACCGGGGTGGCGACGGTCGGGCGGGAGCGGCCGCGCAGCGAGTAGCTGCCGATCGTCGTCTTGGCGGTGTTGTTCTGGCTCCAGTCGACGAAGACCTTGCCGCGTCGGCGCGCCTTCGCCATCACCGACGTGACGGTGCGCGGGGACTCGTCGGCCAGCCGCTCGGCGAGGGCCTTCGCGAACTCGATCGTCTGCTCGGCGCGGCTCACCGCGACCGGCAGGTAGAGCTGCAACCCCTTGCCGCCCGACGTCCGGGGGTACGCCACGAGGTCGTCCTCGGCGAGCACCTCGGCGATCCGCTGCGCGACCCGGCAGCACTCGACGACCGTCGTCCCCTCGCCGGGGTCGAGGTCGAAGACGACCAGGTCCGGCTCATGACGGCCACCGCGCGGCCCGACCCGCCACTGCGGCACGTGCAGTTCGAGGGCGGCCAGGTTCGCCGCCCAGGCCAGCCCTTCCTCGCTCTCGATCAGCGGGAAGTCGGCGGACTCCGACCGCCCGCCCGGCGTCCCGACCCGCTCGGTGCGGATCCAGTCCGGCGCGTGCCGCGACACGTCCTTCTCGAAGAACGAGGGCTTCTCGACACCGTCCGGCCAGCGGACGAGCGTGACCGGCCGGCCCTCGAGGTGCGGCAGCATGACCGGTGCGACGGCGCGGTAGTGCGCCAGCACGTCCGCCTTCGTGGTGCCGGTGAGCGGGTAGAGGACCTTGTCGGGGTTCGTGAGCTTCGCCCGGCCCACCCCGGCCTTCCCACCGGTACGCGTCGAACGCGGCTTCTCCGGCTCGGCGATCTCGCCCACCTCCCGCCAGGTGTCGGAGCGTGTCCCGGGCAGGTACGGCGAGTCCGCCCGCTTGGCGACCAGGCCCGGCAGGCCCTGCCCACGAACGGCGTCGAGCACGGCGGCGCCCGTGTCCGCCGGGTAGACCGGGGCGAGGCGCCAGTGCGGGCCGGACAGCGGCAGCTCGGTGAGCAGGTCGTGCCGGTCGGCAAACCCCAGCCCGCAGGTGTCCCGGCCGTCGAGGAACAGCAGGTCGGAGATCCAGAGCTCGCCGCCGCGGGTCAGCTCGGCGTCGAGCAGCATCGCGGTGGCCCCGACCGACGGCCCCAGCTCGGCGAGGGTCTTCGCCGTGACCTCCTCGCCGTCGGCCGTCACCCGGGTCCGCCCGCCGTCGAGCTCGACGATCACCCGGCGACCGCCGAAGCGGACCTGCAGCAGCCACCCCTCGGGATCCTCCGGCAGTTCGCCCCGCACCCCGCGCATGGGGGCGGTGTCGTGGGGGAGGGGAGTGCGGTCGGTGCGGTCGGACCGCTTCAGCAGCCAGCCGTCGCGGCGCTCGCGGTTGCTCTTGACCAGCACGTACTTCCCCTGCGCCCGCTCGCCGTGCAGGGTGAACGCGACCTCGCGGTCGGACCACTTCTCGGTCTCGTAGCGGCCGTGGTCCCAGATCGTCATGGTCCCGCCGCCGTACTCGCCGGGCGGGATCTCGCCGGAGAACTCCAGGTACTCCAGGGGATGGTCCTCGGTCCGCACGGCCAGCCGCAGGGTCTCCGTGTCGACCGGCAGGCCCTTCGGCACCGCCCAGGAGGCGAGGACGCCGTCGCGCTCCAGCCGCAGGTCCCAGTGCAGCGCGCGGGCGTGGTGCTCCTGGATCACGAACCGGTCGCCGGGCCCCTCCGCCGCAGCACCAGACCCCGGGTCGGTCTCCGGCACGGGCTCGGGAGTGCGGCCGCGGGCGCGCTTGCGGCGGTACTCGTCGAGCGGCACGTGGTCAGGCTAGCGCCGTGCAGGGCTTGTCACCGGGCGTGATCGTCTGCGAGCATAGCCTTACCTGACGAAAGGCTGGCCTGCATGTACGTCTGCATCTGTCACGCCGTGACGGACGTCGAGCTGCGCGACTGCATCGGCGAGGGCGCCCGGACGGTCGAGGACATCGGCGACGCGTGCGGTGCCGGCACGGGGTGCGGGAGCTGCCTCGACACGGTCGACGTCCTGCTGGCCGCGGAGCTCGCCCCGTCCGTGATGTCGGACCTGCCGCTCTCCGCCTGACCGTCCACGACCCCGCCGACAGGGTCTTTGCGCAGGTAAGCCTAGCCGTCGCACAGTCCGTCCTTCGTGGATCCGGGCGAACCGGACCCACTACCGTTCGTGCCGCCCGTCACAGCGAACGAAGGACGACGCCATGCGAGGGGACCCGGAGATCATCTCCCTGCTCAACGAGCAGCTCACCAGCGAGCTCACCGCGATCAACCAGTACTTCCTGCACGCGAAGATGCAGCAGAACTGGGGCCTGACCAAGCTCGCCGCCTACACCCGCAGCGAGTCGATCGACGAGATGCGGCACGCGGAGAAGATCACCGATCGCATCCTGTTCCTGGAGGGCCTGCCGAACTACCAGCGCCTGTTCCAGCTGCGCATCGGCACCAACGTCCGCGAGATGCTGCAGTCCGACCTCGCCATCGAGCTGGAGGTCGTGCAGCGGCTCCGGCCCGGCATCGCGATGTGCCGATCCAAGGGCGACATCACCACGGCGAACCTCTTCGAGGAGATCCTCGCCGACGAGGAGCACCACATCGACTACATCGAGACGAACCTGGAGCTGATGGACCGCCTGGGCGAGCAGCTCTACCTGGCCCAGCTGGTCGACCAGCCTCCCACGCCCGGCTGATTCCGCGTTCCCCTCGGGAGGAGTACACAGATCGCGGGGTGTCCACCCGGGACACCGAGGGGGACGTCATGACCGAGAACGTGAGTGCAGGCGGCCGGGCGGGCGACTCCGGGCAGCGCCCGGTCGACGGGATCCGCGAGTTCGCCGGCGCCGTCTGGTGGATGGTGCTGCTGCGCGGCGTCCTGATCGCCCTGTTCGGGATCATCGCGCTGGTGAGCCCGGGGATCGCGCTGCTGACCCTGGTGTTCCTGTTCGGCTTCTACGCGATCCTCGACGGCGTCGTCGCCGTGGTCATGGGCGTCCGGGCGCGGAAGACCGCCGCACACTGGGTGTGGCCGGTCGTGCAGGGCGTGCTGTCGGTGATCGCCGGCATCGTCGCGCTGGCCTGGCCCGGGGTCACGGCGTTGGCGCTGCTCTTCGTCGTGGCGTTCTGGGCGATCGTCATGGGCGTCGCGGAGATCGCCGAGGCGTTCACCGCGCGCCGAGCCGGGGCGCACGCCTGGGGCTGGACCCTCGTCGCAGGCATCGTGAACATCCTGTTCGGCCTCGCCCTGCTCGTGTGGCCGGCCACCGGGATCCTCGCGCTCGTCTGGCTCGTCGGCCTGTTCGCGCTGATCGGCGGCGTGATCCTGATCGGCTGGGCCTTCCGGATCCGGGCGATCGCCAAGGGTGCCGCGGGCGGCCAACCCTCGGCGAACCTGTCATAACGGGTACGGCGGCGCGGCTCGGGTCGCAGAATAGCGCGATCGAAGATATGTTCGAACCATGACCGATCGCGACACCCAGGACCAGACCAGCACGCCGGCGGCGAAGGACCCGGAGGACTGGACCACCGGCGACGAGCCGATCACCGGCCCGCAGCGCTCCTACCTGGAGACGCTCGCGCAGCAGGCGGGCCAGGAGCTGCCCGAGGACCTCGGCGGCCTGACCAAGGCCGAGGCGTCGAAGCGCATCGACGAGCTGCAGGCGGCGGCCGGCCGGGGGCAGTGAGCGCCGGTCGGTCCGGCTCGCCCGGCAGCGGGTCGAGCCGGACCCCGACCGCGCCCCGACCGCTCGCGACCCCGGTCGGGCACGGTGCATCTCGGGCGCGCTCCGTGGCACGATCACCGGGGTGAGCAGCAGACCCGCCGCGAACCTGAGCGACCTGGCCCGCCTGCGCCGCGTCAAGGACCGGATCGACCGGGAGTACTCGCAGCCGCTCGACGTCGAGGCGCTGGCCCGCGGCGTGCACATGTCGGCGGGGCACCTCAGCCGCGAGTTCCGGCGGGCCTACGGCGAGTCGCCGTACTCCTACCTGATGACCCGCCGCATCGAGCGGGCGATGGCGCTGCTGCGGCGGGGCGACATGAGCGTCACCGAGGTCTGCTTCGCGGTCGGCTGCTCCTCGCTGGGGACGTTCAGCACGCGCTTCGCCGAGCTCGTCGGCATGCCGCCGGGCGCCTACCGCCGGGCCGCCGAGGAGGCGACGGTGGACATCCCGTCGTGCGTGGTCAAGCAGGTGACGAGACCGGTCAGGAATCGAGAAGCCCCGGCCGGCAGGGCGCCGCTAGCGTCCTCGTCATGACAGCGCAGAGCACGGACATCGTCATCAGCCAGAGCTACCTCCCCCACACCGGCAAGGACGAGGCGATCGTCTTCTACCGGGACGTCCTCGGCTTCGAGGTGCAGAACGAGGTCGGCTACAACGACATGTACTGGATCACCGTCGCCCCGCCCGGGCAGCCGGAGATCGCGATCGTTCTGCACCCGCCGGCCGCGGACCCGGGGATCACCGACGACGAGCGCAGGGTCATCTCCGAGATGATGGCCAAGGGCACCTACGCCGCGATCAACCTGGCCACCAAGGACCTGGACGCGACGTTCGACCGGCTCCAGGCCGCCGACGCGGAGGTCGTCCAGGAACCGATGGACCAGCCGTACGGCGTGCGGGACTGTGCCTTCCGCGACCCGGCCGGCAACATGATCAGGATCAAGCAGCTCGGCTGAGCGGATCGCACCACAGGGGGAGACACGGGATGAGCACGGCCACGGAGACGGAGTCCCCGTCGCTGCACGCCGCCGACAGCCACGACCTGATCCGCGTGCACGGCGCGCGCGAGAACAACCTGAAGGACATCAGCGTCGAGCTGCCGAAGCGGCGGCTGACGGTGTTCACCGGGGTCTCCGGCTCGGGCAAGAGCTCGCTGGTCTTCGGCACGATCGCCGCGGAGTCCCAGCGGCTGATCAACGAGACCTACAGCACGTTCGTACAGGGCTTCATGCCCACGCTGGGGCGCCCGGACGTCGACGTCCTCGACGGCCTGACCACCGCGATCATCGTCGACCAGGAGCGGATGGGCGCCAACCCGCGATCCACCGTCGGCACGGTCACGGACGCCAACGCCATGCTGCGGATCCTGTTCAGCCGGCTGGGCCGGCCGCACATCGGCTCGGCCCAGGCGTTCTCGTTCAACGTGGCCTCGATCAGCGGCGCGGGCGCGGTCACCATCGAGAAGGCCGGGCAGAAGGTGAAGGAGCGCCGGGAGTTCAGCATCACCGGCGGCATGTGCCCGCGCTGCGAGGGCCGGGGCGCGGTCAACGACATCGACCTGACCGCGCTGTACGACGAGACGAAGTCGCTCAACGAGGGCGCCATCACCATCCCGGGCTACAGCATGGAGGGCTGGTACGGCCGCATCTACCGCGGCTGCGGCTACTTCGACCCGGACAAGCCGATCAAGGACTTCACCACGCGGGAGCTGCAGGACCTCGTCTACAAGGAGCCCACGAAGATCAAGGTCGAGGGCATCAACCTGACCTACAGCGGACTGGTCCCGCAGATCCAGAAGTCCTACCTGTCGAAGGACATCGACGCCCTGCAGCCGCACATCCGTGCCTTCGTGGAACGGGCGGCCACCTTCAGCACCTGCCCGGAGTGCGGGGGCACCCGGCTGACCGAGGCGGCCCGGTCGTCGAAGATCAAGGGCATCAGCATCGCCGACTGCTGCGCGATGCAGATCAGCGACCTGGCTGTCTGGGTCCGCGAGCTGGACGAGCCGTCGATGCGGCCGCTGCTGCAGTCGCTGGGGGAGACGCTCGACTCGTTCGTCGAGATCGGGCTGGGCTACCTGTCGCTCGAGCGCCCGTCCGGCACCCTCTCCGGCGGGGAGGCGCAGCGCACCAAGATGATCCGCCACCTCGGCTCCTCGCTCACGGACGTCACCTACGTCTTCGACGAGCCGACCATCGGCCTGCACCCGCACGACATCCAGCGGATGAACGACCTGCTCCGGCAGCTGCGGGACAAGGGCAACACCGTGCTCGTCGTGGAGCACAAGCCGGAGGCGATCGCGATCGCCGACCACGTCGTCGACCTCGGCCCGCACGCGGGTGCTGCGGGCGGCGAGGTGGTGTTCGAGGGCACCGTCGAGGGACTGCGGGCCAGCGGCACGCTGACCGGACGGCACCTGGACGACCGCCCCTCGGTGAAGCCGTCGGTGCGGAAGGCCTCCGGGGCGCTGGAGGTCCGGGGCGCGGAAACGCACAACCTGCAGGGCGTGGACGTCGACATCCCGCTCGGCGTGCTCTGCGTGGTCACCGGGGTGGCGGGCTCGGGCAAGAGCTCGCTGATCCACGGTTCGGTGGCCGGCCGGGACGGTGTGGTGGCCGTCGACCAGGGCGCCATCCGCGGCTCCCGGCGCAGCAACCCGGCCACCTACACCGGCCTGCTCGAGCCCATCCGCAAGGCCTTCGCCAAGGCCAACGGCGTGAAGCCGGCGTTGTTCAGCGCGAACTCCGAGGGCGCCTGCCCGAACTGCAACGGCGCCGGGGTCATCTACACCGATCTCGCGATCATGGCCGGGGTCGCCACCACGTGCGAGCTGTGCGAGGGCAAGCGGTTCGACGCGTCGGTGCTCGAGTACCACCTGGGCGGCAAGGACATCAGCGAGGTGCTCGCGATGCCGGTCGCCGAGGCGGTCGAGTTCTTCGGCGCGGGCGAGGCCAAGGTCGCGGCCGCGCACAAGATCCTCGAGCGGCTCGCCGCCGTCGGGCTCGGGTACCTCACCATCGGGCAGCCGCTCACCACGCTGTCCGGCGGCGAGCGTCAGCGGCTCAAGCTGGCGACCCACATGGGCGACAAGGGCGGCGTCTACGTGCTCGACGAGCCGACCACCGGTCTGCACCTCGCCGATGTCGAGCAGCTGCTCGGGCTGCTCGACCACCTGGTCGACTCCGGGAAGTCGGTGATCGTCATCGAGCACCACCAGGCGGTCATGGCCCACGCGGACTGGATCATCGACCTGGGCCCGGGTGCCGGTCACGACGGGGGGCGGGTCGTGTTCGAGGGCACGCCCGCCGATCTCGTCGCCGCCCGCTCGACGCTGACCGGCGAGCACCTCGCGGCGTACGTGGGGGCCTGACCAGGGCAGAGCCGGCCGGGACCGTCGGAAGAGGACGGAGCTCGCTCCCTGGACCGGGGGAACGGGATCGGGCACCATCCCCGTCATGACCGAGAAGGACCAGGACTCCGCGGTCGCGCCCTCCACGGACGGCGTGATCGCCTCGGTCGGCAGCGTGGCGACCTCCGAGAGCGTCGCGGTCGCGGGCAGCGTGGGCACGACCCGCAGTGTCGCCGTGGCCGGGAGCGTGGCGACGGTCGGCAGCGTGGGCGTGGTCCGGAGTGCGGCCACGGCCGGCAGTGTCGCGGTCGCCGGCAGCGTGGCGACCGCCGGGAGCGTCGCGGTGGCCGGGAGCGCGGCCACGGCCGGCAGCGTCGCGGTCGCCGGCAGCGCCGCCACGGCCGGGAGCCTCGGGATCGTCGCCAGCCTGCTCACCCTTCTCGGCGTCGGCCTCCAGAAGTGCGTGGCCACGCTGGCCTGCGTGAACTGCACGCGGTGCGTGGGCTGCATCGGGTGTGTCGACTGCGTGGACTGCGTCGGGTGCATCGGCTGCGTCGGCCTCCGTGGCGCGGTCGGGCAGCGGGGCGTCCGGGCCTGACGCGATGCAGATCGGCCTGCACGCCCTCGGGATCGGGACCGGCGCCCGGCGGTCCGTCATCGACGCGGTCGCGCTCGCCGCGGAGACCTGCGGCTTCGCCACGCTGTGGGCGGGGGAGCACGTCGTCATGGTCGACCGCGGGTCCTCGCGCTACCCGTACTCGGCCGACGGGCGGATCGCCGTGCCGGCCACGGCCGACTGGATCGACCCCCTGATCGGCCTCAGCTTCGCGGCCGCGGCCACCTCCACGATCCGCGTCGCGACGGGCGTGCTGCTCCTGCCGGAACACAACCCGGTGCTCGTGGCCAAGCAGGCGGCGACGCTGGACTCGCTGTCCGGCGGCCGGCTCACCGTCGGCGTCGGCGTCGGCTGGTCGCGTGAGGAGTTCGACGCGCTCGGGGTGCCGTTCGCGCGGCGAGGGGCGCGGACGGACGAGTACGTCGCCGCGATGCGCGCCGTGTGGCGCGACGACGTCGCCTCGTTCACGGGCGAGTTCGTCCGCTTCGACTCCGTGCGGGTCAACCCCAAGCCGGTCCGCGGCAGGACGATCCCGATCGTGTTCGGCGGCAACAGCGACTCGGCGCTCCGCCGCGTGGCAGCCGCCGGCGACGGGTGGTACGGGTTCTACCTGGACGACGTCGGCCACGTCGCCGAACGCGTCGGGTTCCTGCAGACGCAATGCCGGAAGGCGGGACGCGACATCGCGGAGCTGCGGCTCGCCGTCGCGCTGCGCAGTCCGGAGGTCGACGACGTCGCGAGGCTCGCCGACCTCGGGGTGGACGAGGTGGTGGTCGTCGAGGGCCCGCCCGCGGATCCGCGGGACGCCGCCGGATGGGTGTCGGCCCTGGCCGACCGCTGGCTCCCGCCCGCGACGCGCGGCTGACCGCCGGCCGGCCGGGCAACACGCGCCGACCTGCGGTGTGATCAGCGCCTGGCTTCCATCCGGGCAGCCGCGGCGAGGACGGCCGCGGCGTGCTGCCTGGCGACCTCCGGGTCGGACAGGGTGCGGCCCGGAATGATCAGGATCCCGGCACCGAGCAGGTGGACCCCGCCCTCCCAGGTCAGCTTGTACGGGGTGCGCTCTGCGTAGCCGGGGGGCTGGACGGGCTCGGGCAGCTCCACGATCGCGTGCACGGGCGTGCCGGAGCGTTGCTCGTCCGATGGGCACAGGTCGACGACTCGATCCGCGGGAGCCACTACCTCTCCTGACGTGTGGCGAGGCGGGCAGCCTCGGTGAGGGCCTTGCCGAGCGTCAGGAGCCCGGCCGTCGGTGCTGCGTGGCGGACGGCCCGGGCGCACTCGGGGGGAGGGGGTGCCGCGCGGAGGGGGGCGCGGCACCCCTGGCTGTGGGACCGGAGGTTCGGAGGGGCTTCGACCCGGAGGATCACGGCGGTGGCCGGCCGACGCAGGTGCCGGTCGGAGCGGGCCGGCTCCGCGGGGGGCCCGGGCGGGGCGGGCATGACGATTCCCTTCCGATCGAGTGCGGATCATGTCCGGGGCTGGTCGGACCGCCGGGTAGCGGGCCGCGTCACGCCACCCGGCGGGGGTCGATGGTCCTCTCGGCCCCGTCGCGTCGAGTTGCGGGGACCTGGCGTACGACCGGCCGGCAGCGAGTCCGGTCGTCGGGGGAGGGCCGGTCGATCAGGGCGGCGATCCGGGCGACCGGATCGCAGTCGCCCTGATCGACGGGCTCGGGGGCGGGGGAGCGAACGATGGGGTGGGGCCCGGCCTCGAGCCGTACGGTGATGTGCGCGCGATTCCGGCCCGTGCCTCTGGTGAGGGGGAGTTCCGTCGTCGCGTCCACACTGCGCACTGCCACGCTGTCCACGGCGACGAGACTGCCGCTCGGGGGGCGCCGTGTCGTCACGGCTTCCGTCCATCTCGGCTACCGGCTGGGACGCCCTTCGCCTTCCTGCTGCCTGCAATGTGCGTTGAACCGCTCGGCTGCCATCCTGAGCCCCGTGTGCGGGTGCATGATCGTGGACGACAACGAGCGGTTCCTCGCTGTCGCTCGCGACCGGCTCACTCGCGACGGTGTGAACGTCGTCGGCACCGCCCGGACGCAGACGGAAGCACTGGAGAAGGCCGGAACGCTGAAACCCGACGTCGTCCTCGTCGATATCGGTCTGGGCAGCGAGAGCGGTTTCGAGCTTGCTCGTCGGCTCGTCGCGGCCTTCCCCGACCTCCGCTCGCACATCGTCCTGATCTCGACCCGCGGCCAGGAGGATTTCGAGGACCTGATCGCGGCCAGCCCCGCAGTGGGTTTCCTCGCGAAGGACCTGCTCTCCGCGAGGGCGGTGCACGATCTGATCTCACTGCAGGGGTGCTGACCGCCTTCGCAACCCGATAGCGTCTACGCCGGAGCGCATGACGATGGCCTGGACGACGGGTGCGGAGCGCCGGGGTGCGACACGCCCGGTGCACGGGCTGCTGGCCGGTGCGGTGCTGACGGTGGCCGTCACCGCGCTGGTCGCGCTGCTCGAGCCCCTCGTGCCGGATCTCCTGGGCATGCCCCTGCTCTACTTGCTCGCGGTTCTTCCGGTGGCGATCCGCTGGGGCGCGGGCCCGGGCGCGGCGGTCGCGGCGGCGAGCGCCGCCGTCTTCGCCGGGGTCTTCGTTCGCCCCCGGCTGACGTTCCAGGCTGCGGACACCCGGTATGCCGTGGCGGTGGGGGTCTTCCTCCTCACCGCGCTGGCGGTGGTGTTCCTGGCGGCACGCCTGCGGCGAGAGGGCCGCGAGCCGGCGCGGTCGTCGGGGGAGCAGGCAGCGCTGCACGAGGCGGCCACGCTCGTCGCCCAGGGTGCACCCGCATCCGAGGTGTTCGAGGCCGTGACCCGCGGGATCGGCCGGCTCTGCGAGGCCGACGTCGTCGGTCTGGAGCGCTTCGGGCCGGGTGGGTCGACGACAGAGGTCGCCCGGTGGAGCCGCGAGGGGGCCTTCCCGGACCGGATCCCGTTCCACGGGGCGGACATCGCCCGGCAGGTCCGGCTGGCGGGAGCGGCGGTCCGGGCGGGCTCGGGTACCGCAGGCGCCCGTCCGTCGATCGGTGTTCCGGTCGTCGTCGACGGGCGGGTCTGGGGGCTCGTCACGGCGTCCCGCGCGAGCGGGAGCCCGTTCGGCCGCGGCGCGGAGTCGCTGATCAGGACGTTCGCCGAGTTCGTGGCGTCGACGGCGGACAACTCCCGCCGCCGGGAGGAACTGGCCAGGCTCGCGGCCGAGCAGGCCGGGTTGCGCAGGGTCGCGACGCTCGTCGCACACGGCGCGCCCCCGCAGGAGGTGTTCGGCTCGGCCAACGAGGAGATCGCCCGGCTCCTCGAACCCGATCGGACCACCCTCGTGCGCTTCGAAGCCGACGGCACCGCCACGTTCCTCGCCGGCATCGGCTGGCGCGGACGAGGAATGCACATCGGCCGGACCCTCGAGGTGCCACCGCCGTTCATGCCCCTGCAGTCGGGCCGCGTGGTGCGCATCGACGATGTCAGGGAGCATCCTGACCTGGCCGACACCGTGACCAAGCAGGCTGTCCTGGCCAGCGTCGCCTGCCCGATCCTCGTCGAGGGACGGATCTGGGGTGCGTTCGGCGTGGAGTCACGCCGCGGAGCGCTTCCGGCCGAGACCGAACAACGGCTCGTCGACGTCACCGAGCTCATCGGCACGGCACTCGCGAACGCCGAGAGCCGCGCCGAGATCACCCGGCTCCTGGCTCACCAGGCGTCGTTGCGGCGGGTGGCCACGCTCGTTGCTCGGGAGGTTCCGCCGGACGAGATCTTCCAGGCCGTCGCGGACGAGATCGGGCAGGTGTTCGGCGCCGACATCCTGCACATGGTCCGGGTGGACCCCGACGGAGGCGCAAGCGTCATCGCGCGGATGGGCGACCACGCGCAGGCCGTGGGCGAGCGATACCGGTTCCCGCCGGGACTGGCGATGACCGAGGCGCTGCAGACGGGGGCCCCGGCCCGCCGTGACCATTACGGCGACGTCGGCGACGAGTCCTATGCCGACGCCATCCGGCACACGGAGATTCGGTCCGGTGTGGCGATCCCGATCTGCGTCGACGGACGTACCTGGGGGACGCTCGGCATGGCGACCAGGGACGAGCCCTTCCCTGCCCAGACCGAGCAGCGCCTGGCCGACTACACCGAGCTCGTCGCGTTGGCCATCGCGAACGCCGCCAGCCGTTCCGCGCTGCACCGGCTGCTGGACGAGCAGGCCGCGCTGAGGCGGCTGGCGGTGCTCGTCGCCCGAGGGCAATCGCCCCTGGCGGTCTGTACGGCGGTGGCCGAGGAGTGCCGGCGGCTGCTGGGGATCGAGGAGATCCAGGTCGTGCAGTACGAGCCCGACGGCACGGGGGTCCTGCTCGTGGCCCTAGCAGCGCCCCGGCTGGGGTCCGCGCCGGGAACGCGGTTCCCGCTCGACGATGTGGACTACCTCATGCAGTCGCCGCGCCGCTACGCCGCGTTGCTGGTCTGGCGCACCGGGCGGGCCGCGCGGCTGGACTCCGACCGATGGGACGACGTCGCACGCCGGCACGCGTCCGGTCCACGGTGGAAGGGAGTCCGCTCGGTGTCGGCCAGCCCGATCGTCGTGGACGGCCGGCTCTGGGGTTCGATCACCGTGACCGCGCGGCGCGAGCCGTTGCGGGCCGACACCGAGGAGCGGATGACCCGCTTCGCCGAGCTGGTCGCGATGGCCATCGGCAATGCACAGAGCCGGGCCGAGCTGGCCGCCTCCCGGGCGCGGATCGTTGCCGCGTCCGACGAGACCCGCCGCCGCATCGAGCGCGACCTCCACGACGGCGCCCAGCAGCGGCTCGTCTCGATGGGGCTCGAGCTGCGGTTGACCCAGGCCGGGGTGCCCGAGCGCCTCCCGCAGGTGCGCGCGGACCTCGGCCGCCTCGCCGACGAGGTCACCGCGGTCCTGGACGAGCTGCGCGAGATGGCCCGCGGGATCCACCCCGCGATCCTCTCCGAGGGTGGGCTGCGGCCCGCCCTGCGCACCCTGGCACGGCGGTCGCCGATCCCGGTCACGCTGGACGTCCTCAGCGACCGCCGGTTCCCGCAGCCGATCGAGGTCGCGGCCTACTACGTGGTGTCGGAGGCACTGACCAACGCCGCGAAGCACGCCGGCGCGTCGGATGTCGCCATATGCCTGACCGAGGAGGACGGCGCCCTCCACCTCTCGGTCCGCGATGACGGGGTGGGCGGAGCCGACCCGCGACGCGGGTCCGGACTGATCGGACTGCGGGACCGGGTGGAGGCACTCGGCGGGACGATCCTGGTCGAGAGCCCGCAGGACGCCGGCACGACGATGCTGGTCACGCTCCCGATCGCGCCGGAGCCGGCACCCGTCAACGACTCTCGAGGAAGGTCAGCACCGCAAGCACCCTACGGTGGTCCTCCTCGGTGTCCGTGAGGTCCAGCTTCGTCAGGATGCTGCGGACGTGCTTCTCGACGGTCCCCTCGGTGATCCACAATCGGCGAGCAATGCCGGCGTTGGACCGGCCTTCCGCCATGAGCGCCAGCACGTCCCGCTCCCGCTGGCTGATGGCTGCCAGCGGATCGTTACGCGTGCGCGCGGTCACCAGCTCCTGCACGAGCGCCGGGTCGACGACCGAACCACCCCGGGCGACCCGCTGGAGCGTGTCGATGAACTCGTCGACGTCGCTGATCCTGCTCTTGAGCAGATAGCCGACCCCGCGGCCGCTCGCCAGCAGCTCCATCGCGTGGTCGACCTCGACATGGGCCGAGAGGACGAGGATCCCCGTCTCCGGCAGCTCCCGGCGGATCTGCTTCGCTGCGTCCAGCCCCTCGGTTGCGTGGGCGGGCGGCATCCGAATGTCGACCACCACCAGGTCGGGCGGGTCCTTTCGAACCAGCTCGAGGAGCTGGAAGGCGTCGCCCGCCTGGCCCACGACCTCGAAGCCCCTTCGCGCGAACAGGCTGGCCAGTCCTTCACGGAGCAGGACGTCGTCGTCGGCGACAACCACCCGCAGTGCGGTCATGGCAGTAGCGGTTCCGCCTGGCCGGCGAGGGCGCGCACGTGCGGTGACGTCCACATCCCGGCATTATCGACCTCCCGCCGGACGTGCGGCGAGTCGTCTGTGGCGTGTCGCTGCGTCCTTCGCCTCGACTGCAACTGGCCATCGTTAACTGGCAGAGACGGCAGTTGATCGGTCGGGAGTAGGCGCCCGGCAGTCCTGCTTCGAAGGTGCTTTTGGCCGAAGCGACAGCTTGCGGGTTCGCCGAAGTCTGCGTAGCTCCGAGCAGGAGTAGCGCTGCTCATCGGGACGTTGGGGGCGTGTCCGCGCGGGCCGCGACGTAGCGGGCATAGGTAGCGGCGGAGCCGATGGCGTGGCGTTCGATCGTGGCCGGGTGGTAGCCCAACGCCTCAGCGATGATGGCGACCGGGGCCAGTTTGGTGAGCTCGTGCAGCGAGCCCAGCCGGGCGGCCCGGGTGCTGAACAGCTCGCGTAGACGGTTTCGCAGGGTGGAGGCGCGCAGGTGCTGGCCGGGGGAGGAGCCCCGGAACACCCAGTTGCTGTGCGGGTGGGCCGCGGTGAGGTCGTGGCTGGGTGCGGCAGCGGGTGCCGCCAGGGCTGGTCGAGCGGTGGCAGCAGCGCGATGTCGACGCCGCCGAGGCGGACGCTGACCAGCTCGGGGGTCACCGTGATGTCGTCCCAGGTGAGGCGGACGACGTGCTCGATCTGCCTGACCGAACACCAGCACCAAGATCGCTGCTGCGCGCTCGCGCGGGTCGAGATCGTCGGGGGCGATGACGCGCTGCAGGGCGCTGTCTTGTTCGGCGGCGGACAGTGTCGGGCTGGTGCCGCGCCGGTGTGGGGTCATGGTCAGCGTCGGGGCGACGAGGCGGGTGTTGATCGCCCAGCGCAGGAAGCGGCTGGCGATCTCGCGGGTGGTCGGTCCTTCGGCCTGCCAGGTGTCGAGGTGGGCCTGTGCGAGCTGCTCGATGGCGATGCCGCGGGCGTGGAGCCAGTTGAGCAGCTCGATCGCGACGGTCACGGACTGCTTGGCGCGCAGGAAGGCGCCTTGGGTGACGCGATCCATGCTGTTCATCCGCCGCTGGTGGTGCCAGCGCACGTAGCGCTCGATGACCTCGCGGTGGTGCTCATCGACGACCCGGGTCAGGGCTTGGGTAGCCCAGTCTCGGTAGCGGGCGGCCAGCTCGTCGCGGCGGGGGAGCGCATCGTGTTCGACGAGCAGGCCGCGGACGTAGTCCCGGGTCCGCGAGGCCGGTAGCTGGTCCAGGCTCTCGTGGCTGATGGTTGGGGCGAGGGCCAGCTCGGACAGGAACGCTGCCACGTGTGGCTGGTTGAACCAGGTCAGCCCGCTGTTGGCTCGCTTCATCGACTTCAACGCGGCCGCCACCGGTGTCAGCTGCAGGCTCATCACGCCGGTCTCGGGGTGGGTGAGCACCTGATCGACCTTGGCGGCGAGGACACAGGACCAGCACTGGGTGCCGTTGTAGAGCTCGTCCTCAGCGCCGCAGGAGCGGCAGTCGAGGTTCAGCCGGATTCCGGAGCAGCCCCGGCATGCCGGGGCACCATCGATCCGCCCGGGCAGGACACCCTCATGGCCGCAGGCGCAGACGCCCGTGGTGCGCTGGGCCTGCTTGTAGCAGTAGCCGCAGACCCGCCCGTCCGGCCAGAAGGCGGCGGGCTGGCGGTGCTCGCCGCAGCGGGCGCAGGGCTCGGGCCAGCGAGCCGGGTCCTGCGGCTTGCGCGGCCTACTCACCCGGCCCCTCATCGGGGTGGTGCTCGTCGGGGATCAGCCGGATGCGCCGGGCGATCGGCTGTCCGGGCCGGACGCCGATGTCCTCGGGCCGGCTCGGGGCGTTGGCCGTGCCGGCCGCCCGCATTTCCACGAACGGCTCGAACAGGTCGTTCGGGCTGCAGTCGAGGATGTCGCAGAGCGCGGCGAAGGTCCGGGCCGGGATCCGCTCCGGGGTGCCGGTCACCAGCCGGTAGACCTGGCTCTCGGACAGGTTGATGCCCCGGGAGCGCAGCAGCGGCATCAGCTCGGTGGTCTTCCAGAGATTGCGCTGCGCCATCAGCGTCCGCAGGTGCCATCGGTAGCCGATGCGTCGCTGCTCAGCCATCGGACTCGCCGTCCTTCCCGGAGATGCGGCGGGCGATCATCTGCTGCACGGTCTTCTGCTTGAAGTCCGCCGACACCGAGGTGTAGAGGCCGGTGGTGGAGGCGTAGGCATGGCCGACCTGGGTCTGCACGAACGCCGGGTCGTAGCCGGCCTCGATCAGGTGCGTGACATAGGAGTGGCGCAGGCAATGCAGCCCCAGCTCCTCGGGCAGGCCGACGTCTGCCCGGTGACCGGCCAAGGAGTCGCTGAGGCTGCCCACGCCGATCCGGATGCCGCGCTCGCTCGGCCAGAGCGCCGAGGAGCGGTCGGCGTAGCTGAACCGGCCGCGGCCCTCCGCGCTGGTCCAGAACGTCAGCAGGTCGACCACCCAGCCGAACTCGGGGACGGTCAGCACGGTACGTCGCCGCGGCCCGGACCCGGCGGTGCCCTTGGCCCAGCGCACCATGACCGCGCCGTAGCCGGCGTAGGCGGGGACGTGCGGGTTGGGCCCGAAATCGGCCAGCTCGAGCATCGTGACCTCGCGCCGGCGCAGCCCGAACGTATAGCAGACCTTGAAGGCGATCGAGTCGCGCAGCAACGGCAGCCAGCGCTTGCTTCCCGCAGCGTGCTCGCGGTCTATGAGATCATCTAGGTGATCGAATAGACGCTGTAGCTCGACCTTCGTGAAGGCACGACGACCAGCGGGAACGGCGTCATCGGTCGTATGCCGCGGGGTGTTCCAGGCGAAGCAGATCTGGGCCGGAACGTCCCCGAACAGGTGTTCGCAGAACTCGGGCCAGCCGTAAACCGGGCTGGCCGCATAGGCGCAGAACATGCCGATCGCGTTGGCCTCGGCCCGCAGCGTGGTCAGAGCGACCGGACGCTCACCGGAGCGACGCTCGGCCAGGAAGTCCTCGAGATCAGCCGGCCGCCAGGTCCACGGATAGTCGCCCGCGTACTGCTGGAACCTTATGACAAGCCGCGTCCGTGTCTCGATGGTCGCCGTGACCAGCCCGCGGGCCAGCATCTGCGCCCGCCAGCCGTCCACCATGGCCTCGAAGACCCGATCCTCGGCGCGGAACAGCCCGACGCTGCTGTCGCGCAGCACCCGCGGCACGAACCCCGGCACTGCGTCCACCCAGCCACCTCACGCCGTGGAATCCTGCATCTAATGCAGGAAACCTACAGCAACCTGCGTCGCGGCGGCAGCTCCGGACCCAGCGGCACGCGCACGGGCTACCGCGCCCACCAGCCACCACCTGCAGCGACCGTGACATCGCAGCCGGACGGGAGTACTTGCATCTACTGCAACTCCCGTCCTTCCCGAGCCGATAATCTACCTTATGACAGTTAGCTCGCTCCGGTGCTCAGAGTCAGGACCCTGACCGTCGACGAGTCCCGGCCGGTTGCGGGTCGTCGGCGCCACTGGGCCGGGCGGAGATCGTGAACGACCTTCAACCGTGGTCGCCCGGAGTGAACGGGACATCGGCGAGTTGAGGCGCTGGTCAGTGTGCACTTCGCTGCACTCGACCCAAGCCGCACGGTCGTTCACGGCCGGTAACGCCTTCGATACAGAGTTCGACCTTGAGGCCGAGGGCCACTACAGGCTTCTCAAGCCCTGCCCCTAGGCAACATGGGCGGGTGGACGGAGAATCGGCGCAAGATGATGGCTCTGCTGAGCTCGCGGTGACGTGGCGCTGGGCTGAGGGGGTGAAGCCGTGGACGGTGAAGTTCCAGGTGGCCGCCGACGCCGATGCGATCGACTCCTGCGCGACCGCAGCATTCGTTCTGGGCCAAAGTGCACATGCTTGCCGAGTTGTCCCCATTTCCCACCAGGCGCGACCAGCAGCCGTCCGGCGAAGGCCAGGCGACGGTCTGGATGAGCACCTCCACCTCGCGGCGCGGAAGAACGATGACCCGGAGAATCACGGGTTGCGCGATGGTTGCGATCACAGCTGTTATTGCCGCGAGCGCGCCCGGGCCGACCTTCAAGGCCGAAGCCGCGGCACCGTCCGCGGGGCATCCGTTGATCGCGGTCACGGTCGACGATATTCCTGCGCATGGCGGGACGGCGCCGGGCGAGACGCGGCTCGACATCAGCCGCCGCCTGGTGGCCGCACTCCGCGCAGAGGGCGTTCCCGCTCGTGGCTTCGTCAACGGCTCGCGTGCTGAGGCGGACCCGGACGGCATGGCAGCGCTCGAGTACTGGGCCAGCGCATTTCCGGTCGGCAACCACACCTGGTCGCATGCCGATCTGAACGAACTCACCGCCGGAGCTTATGGCGAGGAGATCGCACGTAACGAACCGTTGCTCGAAAGGATCTCGGGTGGCGACTGGCACTGGTTTCGCTACCCGTACCTCCAAGAGGGCGACGATCCGGTCACAAGGCTCGCAATCCGCCAATATCTCGCCTCTCGCGGCTACAGGGTCGCGGGTGTGACAATGGCCTTCGACGACTGGAAGTACAACGACGCCTATGTGCGCTGCGCCGTCAGGGGTGATCAGGCGGCAATTGCGAAGCTCGAGGAGGATTGACTGGACGCGGTCCGCTACAACGCGGAGGCATCGCGCAGAGTGGCGAAGGCTGCCTACGGTGGCGACATCCCTTATGTGCTACTCACTCACTTCGGCTCGTTCGATGCGCGCATGTTCCCACGCTCGCTCGCACTCTATCGTGAGATGGGCTTCCGTTTCGTCAGCCTGGAGGAGGCGCAGAATCATCCTGCCTATGCAGGCGATAACGATCCGGCGGCGGCGCCCGGACCGGCCACAGGGCTGCCCACCCAGCGTGTGCCGGAGATTGACCTTGCCGGCCTCTGTGCCTGAGGCGGGCTCCGGATCGGGAAGGGATGCTCCGGATGCCCTTCCACGCCACCACGACCGATCAGTCGGAGGGCCAGCGCGGCTCCGCCGCGAGGTCGATCCCCAGGGCCGCCTTGCCGATGGTCTCGAGGGCCACGTCCGTGGACGGCGGGTGGAACTGCCCGGCCCGCACGTCCCGGTAGTACCGCTCGAGCGGCAGCCTGCGGAAGATCCCGTGGCCGCCGACCATGCGCACGCACCGGTCGACGGCCACGGCCGCGGCGGTGACGGCCGTGTGCTTGAGGGCCTGGATGTCGGCGGGCGCCAGTAGCTCGCCGTCGGCGCGGCGGGTCAGCACGTCGGAGACCATCGCCTCCGCCGGCCGCAGCGCCAGCTCGATCTCGGCCGCGCTCGTCACCTGCGCGGGCTGACGCGCCATCGGCAGCGAGGCACCGGTGACGGTCCGGCCGCCGACGTGGTCGTAGGCGAACCGGGCCGCGGCACGGGCGATCCCGAGGTAGACCGAGGCCACGGAGACGGCGAACCAGGCGAAGATCCGCTCCTGGGCGGCGTCCCACACCGGCGGGCCCGCGGGGTCGGTCCCGCGCTGCACCGCGGTGTCGGGCACGAAGACGTCGTCGAACACGACGTCCCAGTCGGTCATCTCACGGCTCCACGACGATCTTCCAGTGTTCCTCGGGGTCGCCCAGCGCGTCGAACGCCCAGGACAGGCCGTCGAGGCCGACCCGGGCGGTGACGAGCGGGGCCACGTCGATCTCGCCCTCGGCGATCGACCGCAGGGACGCGGCGAACTCCTCCGGCGTGTAGCCGAGGACGAAGTCGACCGACAGCTCCTTGGAGATGCCGAAGTACGGGTGGACGGTGTCGGCGCCCATGCACACCCCGACCACGACGACGCGGGAGCGGGCCGGGGCGCAGCGGAGGATGTCGTCGAGCACGCCCGGGACACCGACCGCCTCGAAGACGACCAGCGGGGTGGCCGCGCCCGCCCGGTCCCACACCGTCTCCTGCCGCGGGTCGACGACCTCGGTGGCGCCCATCGTCGCGGCGAGCGTCCGCCGGGCCGGGGAGAAGTCGGCGGCCACGATCGACTCGACGCCGCGGACGCGCAGGGCGGCGATCACCGCCAGCCCGACGGGCCCGCAGCCGACCACCACGGCCCGCTGGCCGGCCGCGATGCCGGACCGGACCACCGCGTGCAGCCCGACGGCCATCGGCTCGGTGAGCGCGGCGTGGTGCGCGGGCAGCCCGTTCGGCACCTCCAGCAGCAGCGGCGCGGCGAGGATCATGCGCTCGCCGTACCCGCCCTTGATGGTGTTCGAGTAGACGATCGTGTCGATCCCGCCATCCGCCCGGGGCAGGATCGGGAACGCCGTGACCAGCGTCCCGGCGGCAGGCGCGGTCGTGTCCGGTCCCGCCTCGAGCACGCGGCCGGAGAACTCGTGACCGAGGTAGACGTCCCGGTCGAGGTCGAGCTCCGCGCTGCTGCGGGCCAGCCCCTCCATCCGCCGGCCGAGGTCGAGCATCTCCGCGCCGTGCTGCGCGAAGTGCAGGTCCGACCCGCAGATCCCGCAGGCCGCGACCTCGACCAGGACCTGGCCGGGGCCCGGGACCGGCTCCTCGACGTCGTCGCGGACGAGGATCTTCCCCCCGTGGAGCACCGCGGCCCGCATCAGGCCCCGTCCCGCGTCGCGCCGGTCCCGGCGGCGTGGCTCTTGATCGCGCCGATCACGGCCTCCCCGGCCCGCCCGAAGATCTGCTCGCGCTTCGCGACCGCCCAGTCGTGCGAGGCCTTCGGCGCCGCGAGCCGGCCCTTGAAGTGCGGGATGACGTGCCGGGCGAACAGCCGGTACGACTCGAGGGTCGCCGCGGGCGAGGCCCAGTCGTGGCCGAGCATCAGGAACGTGCCGAACCCACCGGACTGGTCGAGCAGCTTCTCGACATAGGCGATGGCATCGTCCGGGGTGCCGATCATCGCGCGCCCGCTCGCCCCGTACTGCTCGACGAACTCGTGGTCGGAGAGCTGGGCCGGGTCGCCGCCGTCCGACAGGGGCACGAATCCAGCGCCGCCGCCGAAGTAGTTCGCGAAGTCCCGCAGCCCGTACGTGCAGTCCTGCACCGCCTGGGCCCGCGTCTCGGCGACGTGCACCTGGCCCAGGATCCGCCAGGTCGACCGGTCCGGCGCGGGCCGGCCCGTCTGCGCCGCCTGCTCCTCGACGACGCCCCACGCGTTGCCGATCGCGGCGAACCCCTCCGCCGCGGCGGACATCGACAGCGAGAGCAGGGAGGCGCCGTACCGCCCCGCCAGCCGGGGCCCGGAGGGCGACACCATGGCGGCCACCGCGATCTCGGGGTGTGGCCACTGGTAGGGCCGCACCTGCAGCCGCGCCTCGCGCATGGTGAACCAGTCGGTCTCGCGCGTGACCGGCTCCTCGCTGCCGAACAGCGCCAGGACCGCCTCCAGAGCCTCCTCGTGGCGCCGTCGCTGGTCGACGGGGTCGATGCCCAGCACGTAGGCGTCCGTCGGCAGGGCGCCGGGGCCGGTCCCGAAGATCAGCCGGCCGCGGGTGAGGTGGTCGAGCAGGCAGATCCGGTCCGCGAGCAGCCACGGGTGGTGGTACGGCATCGAGACGACGCCCGTGCCCAGCTTGATGTTCCGGGTGCGCTGCGCGGCGGCGGCGATGAAGATCTCCGGGCTGCCGATCAGCTCGTAGCCGCCGGAGTGGTGCTCGCCCACCCAGGCCTCGTCGTAGCCGAAGCGGTCGAGTGCCTCGATGCGCTCGAGGTCGTACTCCAGGGCCAGGGTCGGGTCCTGGCCGTACGGGTGGAACGGGGCGTAGAAGACCCCGAAGTCGAGCGGCCTCATCGGATGTCCCCCAGGAAGTCGAGCAGTGCGGCGTTGACCTCGTCCGGCTTCTCCTGCTGCACCCAGTGCCCCGCGTCGGGCACGAGCACGGTGCCGCGGTGGTCGGCGAGCCACGCGGCCTGCCGGTCGGGCGGGCTCAGGGACAGGACGGGATCCAGCGCCCCGCCGATGAAGAAGCTCGGGACCTCGACCTTCGCGCCCTCCAGCTGCGGGGTGAGCTCCCAGTTGCGGTCGAAGTTGCGGTACCAGTTCAGGCCGCCGGTGAAGCCGGTGCGGGTGAACTCGGTGGAGTAGAAGTCCAGCTCCTCCTGGCTGAGCCAGCCCGGCAGCGCGTCGGGCTCCGCGAAGCGCTCGACGAACCCGCGGCCGTCGTCCTCGGAGGCCATGCCGCCGCCACGGACGCCGCAGAGCAGCCTGCGCATGGTCGTCGCCGCGTCCGCGCCGAGCTCCGCGTCGGCCGGGCCGGGCTCCTGGAAGTAGAGGATGTAGAAGAAGTGGCCCTCGAAAGCCTTGCGCCACAACGCGGTCGGCGGCGCGGGCGGGCGCGGGGCGAACGGCACGCTCATCCCGCACACTCCGGCGACCCGGTCGGCGTGTAGCAGCGCGGTCTGCCAGACGACCATCGAGCCCCAGTCGTGGCCGACGAACGTCGCCTTCTCGACGCCGGCATCGTCGAGCAGCGCCACGAGGTCGCCGGTCAGGTGCGCGATGTCGTAGTCGGCGACCGCCTCGGGGCGGGAGCTGCGCCCGTAGCCGCGCTGGTCCGGCGCGAGGACCCGGTACCCGGCCGCGGCCAGGGCCGGGATCTGGTTGCGCCAGGAGTAGGCGAGCTCGGGGAACCCGTGGGACAGGACGACCACGGGGCCGTCCGGCGGGCCGTCCTCCACGACGTGCAGGGCGACGCCGCCGACGTCGACGGAGCGTTCCGTGGCCACGCTGCCACCTCCTGGTAACGGTTGTGACCAGAACCGTAGGGTATGGTCACGCGCGTTGCCAAGACTTGACGAGACGACCAGACCCCCGCGCTGGGCGGGCGTGCCGGCGGCCGATCGCGTGGCCGAACGGCGCTCCCTGCTGCTCGACGCCGGGCTGGAGCTGCTGGGCACCCAGGGGCTCGCCGCCACCACGGTGCGCGGCGTGTGCGCGACGGCCCGGCTGAACGCGCGGTACTTCTACGAGAGCTTCGACGACATCGGCGCCCTGGTCGTCGCCGTGTTCGACCGGGTCGTCGCCGAGCTGCACACGACGGTCGACGCGGCCGTGGCGGCAGCCGGCGACGATCCCGTCGCCCGGGTGCGGGCCACGGTGGCGAGCACCGCCGAGTTCGTCGACTCCGACCGGCGCCGGGCGCGCGTGTTGTACGTCGAGGGCCGCGGCCACGAGCGGCTGCAGCGCCGGCGGCGCGAGTCCTCGTCGGACATCGCCGGGCTGATCGCCCTGGAGGCGGCCGGGAAGGAGCCGGGCTCCGGGCACCGGATCGCCGCCGCGTTCCTGGTCGGCGGGTTCAGCGAGCTGCTCACGCGCTGGATCGACGGCGAGATCCCGGTCGACCGTGACCAGCTGGTGCACGCAGCGACCGAGCTGTTCCTGGCGCTGGGCCGGGTCGGCGGCCGCCTCGCCACGCCGCCCGACCGGTCCGGCTGAGCGGGTCCGGGACCGTCAGCCCCGCTCCTCCACGGGATCGGCCGCGTCCGGCGTCGCGGCCAGCGACCCGAGGAGGGCGAGCGAGCGGGCGGTCTCCGAGCCCGGCTCGGCGTGGTGGATCACCAGCAGCTGCTCGCCCGAGTCGCCGATCGGCAGCTTCTCGCGGCGCAGCTCCAGCATCCCGACCTGCGGGTGGAGCATCCGCACCGGGCCGCCGGCCAGCGCCGTGACGGCGCGACGAGCAGGGCGGCTGGCCGCACGCCCGCACCCCGCCGAGCTGCGCGACCAGGTCCACGACAACCTGCGCCGGCTCGGCCTCGACCGGCTCGACGTCGTCAACCTGCGGATGGGCGGGGTCGAGTCGCCGGAGCCCGGAGTGATCGCCGAGCAGTTCGGGGCGCTGGCCGAGCTGCAGCAGCAGGGGCTGATCCGGCACCTCGGGCTCAGCACGGTCTCGGCCGTGCAGCTGGCCGAGGCGCAGGCGATCGCGCCCGTGGTCTGCGTGCAGAACCTCTACAACGTGGCCCGCCGCGCCGACGACGCCCTCGTCGACCTCACCGCGGCGCAGGGCATCGCGTTCGTGCCGTACTTCCCGCTCGGCGGCTTCTCCCCGCTGCAGTCCGGCGCCCTGCACGCCGTGGCCGACCGCCTCGGCGCCACCCCGCTGGCCGTCGCGCTCGCGTGGCTGCTGCAGCGGTCCCCGAACGTGCTGCTCATCCCCGGGACGTCGGCCGTCGCGCATCTGCGGGAGAACGTCGCGGCGGCCGGGCTCGAGCTGCCGGCCGACGCGCTGGCCGACCTCGACGCGATCGGGCGGGGGAATCCGTCGACGGCCGATGAGTTCGGCGGCGGCCCGCGGTCGTAGGGGCATGAGCAACGACACCCAAGCACGCAGCGGCATCTCGAACATCGGCGTGGTCATGTTCACCGTCGCCGACCAGGACGCCGCCCAGGAGTGGTACACCACCGTCCTCGGCTTCGAGGTCCGCAGCGACAGCCGGTTCGGCCCGAACGACGAGTACCGCTGGCTGGAGGTCGCCCCGCCCGGCTCGACGGCCCGGCTCGCCCTCAACCCGCCGATGTTCGACCAGCCCGGGGGCGGCTCGATCGGCGTCGAGACGCCGGACGTGGCGGCGGAGCACGCCCGGCTGAGCGCGATCGGCGGGGTCGACCTCGACGCCGCGCCGGACGACAGCACGCCCGGGGCGCCGAAGCTGTTCATGCTGCGCGACCCGGACGGCAACAACATCGCCGTCGTCGAGGTGCCGGCCGGCTGAGCCAGATCCAGGTCACGGGGCCGGCGGTACACGACGGGGTGTACCCCGGCCCCCGACTCCCCGTTGGTGCCATCGGCAGGGTGTGGCCCGCACCGTGTGGGCTACTCTGCCGCCGATGTCCGCTCCACCGGAAGGCGCCGTCAGGGGTACGGCCTTCACCGTCCCGGGCCCCCGGGTGGCTTCGGCGGTGGCCGACGCCCTGCTGCCGACCCGCAGCTTCGACGTCGCGTGTCACCGCGTCCTCGAGTACCTGCAGCAGACCGTGCCGCTGGGCGGCTGGGCGGTGACACGGGTGGTCGGCGACCGCCAGGTCCTGCTCACCGCCGAGGGGGACGGCTACGACCTCCCGCCCGGCACGAGCCTCCCGTTCAGCGAGTCGATGTGCCACACGATGGTCGAGGGCACCACGCCGCGCATCGCGCCCGACGTGCGCGAGGTCCCGCAGTACGCCGAGATGGCGGCCGCGGCGCCCATCGACATCAGCGCCTACGTCGGCACCCCGATCGTGAGCGGGGACGGCCGGCTGTTCGGCACGGTCTGCGGCTACGACCCGTCGCCGCAGCCCGCCGCCCTGCGCGACCAGCTGCCGTTGCTCGACCTGCTCTCGGGCCTGCTGTCGGCCGTCCTCGACGCGGACCTGTCCGCCACGGCCGCCGCCCGCGAGCTCGAGCGCGCCCGTCGCGAGGCCGAGACGGACGCGCTGACCGGCCTGCTCAACCGGCGGGGCTGGGACCGGTTCGTCGAGCAGGAGGAGGACCGGTTCCGCCGGTTCGGCGACACGGCGAGCGTGGTCGTGCTCGACCTGGACAACCTCAAGACCGTCAACGACGTGCACGGACACGACGCGGGAGACGAGTACATCCGCCGTGCCGCCACCGCCCTCGCGGCGACCGTCCGGCGGGGCGATGTCCTCGCCCGGCTGGGCGGCGACGAGTTCGGGATCATCGCCGCCGGCGCCGTCCCGGACGAGGCGGCCGAGCTCGTCGGGCGCGCGGAGAAGGCGCTGGCCGGGGCGGGGGTCTCGGGCTCCTTCGGGCACGCCCCGTACCGCATCGTCACGGGTTTCCCGGGCGCCTGGAAGGCGGCCGACGACGCCATGTACGAGCAGAAGCGCCGCCGGCGGGCCGGGCTCTCGCGCACCCCCTCCTGAGCCCGCGCGGTCCCCGCGGGAGGCTGGGGGCGTGCAGCTCGGGGTGATCGGCCAGGCGGCCGGGATGTTCGCGGTGACGAACGTCGACGACCTGCTGCTGCTCGCGCTCTGGTTCGGGCGGGCACCGGACCGTCGCGCCGCCGGGAAGGTCGTGGCCGGGCAGTACCTCGGCTTCGGCGCGATCCTGGCCGCGTCGGTGGTCGGCGCGGTCGGGGCGGGGTTCCTGCCGGAGGGCGTCGTCCCCTATCTCGGGCTGCTGCCGATCCTGCTCGGGCTGCGCGCGGCGTGGGAGGCGTGGCGGTCCCGGCGGGACGGCGGCAGCGGCGACGAGGGCGAGCAGCCCGTCTCCGGGACGGGCGCGCTCGCGGTCGCCGCGGTGACCCTGGCCAACGGCGGCGACAACATCGGCGTCTACGTCCCGGTGTTCGCGAGCACCGACACCGCCGGGCTGGTGATCTACGCCGTGGTGTTCCTGCTGCTCGTCGGGGTGTGGTGCGCCGCGGGGCGCTTCCTCGCGACCCGTCCCTTCGTCGCCCGCGCGGTGTCGGGGTGGGGCCACGTCCTGCTGCCGGTGGTGCTGATCGCGCTCGGCGTGCTCGTCCTGGTCGAGGGCGGCGCGTTCGGGCCGGGCTGAACGACGGCCGGACCGAACGGGGCCGGGCTCAGCCGGGCCGATCTGAGGGCGGGTGACCGGGCAGCATGGGCCTGGTGAGCCCTCCCCGCCCCGCGGCCCGGATCCGGGTCGTCACCCTCAACGCCCTGTCCCCGCAGTACGCCGACGGGCCGCGACGCCGCGAGGCGATCCGCGCGGAGCTGCGACGGCTCGACCCGGACGTGGTGGCGCTGCAGGAGGTCGTGCGCGACGAGGTGCCCGATCTGGTGCCCGGCCACCACCTCGCCCCGCACCCCGCGGTCGCCGACGACGGCAGCACCGCCGTGCTCGCGAGCCGCTGGCCCTTCACGCGGGTGCACCGGCTGGATCTCGACGTCACCCCGCGCGCCCGGGAGTTCCCGTGGGGCGGCGCGGTGGTCGCCGAGCTCGACGCGCCCGGGCTCGGGCCGCTCGTCGTCGCCCACCACAAGCCGTGCTACCAGCTGAACTTCGAACGGGAGCGCGAACTCCAGGCGGTCGCGACCGCGGAGCTCGTCGAGCGGGTGCTGGCGGAACGGCCGGCTCACGCCGTGCTCCTCGGGGACCTCGACGCGACGCCCGACGCCGCCTGCATCCGGTTCCTCACCGGGCGCCAGTCCCTGGAGGGCGTGAGCGTGAGCTACCACGACGCCTGGGAGACCGCGCACCCCGGCGAGCCCGGGCACACCTTCACGCCGGCGAACCCGCTGGTCGCGGCCGGCGACATGCCGCTGGTCCGGCCACGTCGCATCGACTACGTGCTGGTGCGGGGTACGAGCCACGGCCCCACCCTCCGCGTCGACGCCTGCGAGCTCGCCTTCACCGACGGGCTCGGCGGCAGCCCGCCGAGCGACCACCTCGGCCTCGTGGCCGACCTCGCGCTGCCCGACCGGCCGCCCGGGACGTTCGGCGCGGGGTTCGCCGGCTAGGACGCCCGGCGCTCCTCCTCGGCGCGGGCAAGTCGGCGCAGCTGCGCGGCGAGGTACGGCCGCGCGCGGCGCTGCCCGCCGCGGGCCGCGATCGCCGCGTCCAGGGCGCGCAAGGCGCCCAGCACCGCGGTGAGGTTCGGCTCCCAGCCGCGCCGCTCGCACTCGGCGAACCACTCGGCCGGGCTGCGGTGCCCGCGCGCGGCATTGCATCGCCGGCACGCCACGACCTCGTTCTCCACCCAGCTCGGGCCGCCCTTGACCTTGGGCACCAGGTGGTCGGTCGTCGGCGCGACGAGGCCGACGCACGGCCGCCCGCACCACACGCACGCGTGGCCGTCCCGGGCCGCGGCGGCGCGCAGCCGTTCGGCGCGGCCGGGCTGCGGGTGTGGGGACGACATCGTGAACCAGTGTCCTCCGGATGTCG
>NZ_JBEZDN010000073.1:0-39638 GCF_040648315.1 Pseudonocardia sp. NPDC049154 | reverse complement strand
CTGCCGCGCACCCCACGCGGGGTGCCGGGCCGTCGGCGTCCGCGAGGGTCAGACGACCTGCTGCACCTCGCCGACCAGGATCGTGACGCCCGCCTGCGCGAAGTTCGCGAGGTCCTCGTTGCCGGCCTTGCCCTCGGGGCTCGCCATCGCCGCCTGCATCGCCTCGCCCGACGGCCAGGTCAGCGTCGCGATCAGGTGGTACTGCGGGGCCGAGCCGTCGGGGCCGGGTCCGGGCCGGACGATCGTGTACGACTGCAGGTCGGGCATCTTCGACGCCAGCGGGGCGTGCACCTCGTCGTAGTGCTTGTCGAACGCCGCGGCGTCCGCGGGCGGGTGGTACAGGACGGTCAGCGACACCGACACGACACGAGCCTCCGGGGGTACGGGTCGCGGACACCGGCGTCCGCGACGTCGTCCCATCATCGAAGGCGAGTGCATCAGAGCGACAGGGGCTCCCACGATGTGGGACACGCGTGTGACATCGCGGGACGCGCGGGGCAGACTGCCTGCGTGCGCCTCACCAGCGTGATCATTATCTGCTAGCGCGTCGGCAGCTCATCGGAGCCGACGCGCAGACCTCTCGCATCCGCGGGGGGTCTTTTTTGTTGCCCGCCCCGCCCGATCCCCACCACACACGGAGAACCCGGATGTCCCGCACCACGCCCGCCGGCACGCCCCTCGGCGACGCCTTCCACGTCTACGACACCACGCTGCGGGACGGGGCCCAGCGCGAGGGCATCTCCTACTCCGTCGCCGACAAGCTCGCCGTGGCCCGGCACCTCGACGCGCTCGGCGTCGGGTTCGTCGAGGGCGGGTGGCCCGGGGCGCTGCCCAAGGACACCGAGTTCTTCGCCCGCGCCGCGTCGGGGGAGCTGCAGCTGCGCCACGCCGTGCTCGTCGCCTTCGGCGCGACGCGCAAGGCCGGGGTGCGCGCCGAGGACGACCCGCAGGTCCGTGCGCTGCTCGACTCGCAGGCGCCCGTCGTGACGCTGGTGGCGAAGTCGGACCGCCGGCACGTCGAGCGGGCGCTGCGCACGGACGTCGCCGAGAACTGCGCGATGGTCGCCGACACCGTGTCCTTCCTGCGCCGCGAGGGTCGCCGGGTGTTCGTCGACGCCGAGCACTTCTTCGACGGCTACCGGTTCGACCCCGACACCTCGCTGCGGGTGCTCGACGCGGCCATGACCGCGGGTGCGGACGTCGCCGTCCTGTGCGACACCAACGGCGGGATGCTGCCGCTCGGGCTCGCCGAGGTGGTGCGCGAGGTCGCCGACCGCACCGGCTTCCGGCTCGGCATCCACTGCCAGGACGACACCGGCTGCGCCGTCGCCAACTCCGTCGCCGCCGTCCAGGCCGGGGCCACGCACGTCCAGTGCACGGCCAACGGCTACGGCGAGCGGACCGGCAACGCCGACCTGTTCGCCGTCGTCGGGAACCTCGCGACGAAGCTCGAGATGCCGGTGCTGCCGTCGCTGCGCGACCTGACCCGCGTCTCGCACGCGCTGGCGGAGATCGCCAACCTCGCCCCCGACACCCACCAGCCGTACGTCGGGACGTCGGCGTTCGCGCACAAGGCGGGGCTGCACGCGAGCGCGATCAAGGTCGACCCGGAGCTGTACAACCACATGGACCCCGCCGAGGTCGGCAACACCCAGCGGGTGCTGGTCACCGAGATGGCCGGGCGCGCGTCGGTGGAGCTCAAGGGTGCGGAGCTGGGGCTGGACATGGCGGGCAGCCCCGAGGCCGTCTCGGCGGTCGTCGGCACGGTGAAGGAGCGCGAGGCCCAGGGCTGGTCCTTCGAGGCCGCCGACGCGTCGCTCGAGCTGCTGATGCGCGGGGCGCTGGGCGAGGAGTCGCCGGTGCCGTTCGCGCTCGAGTCCTACCGCGTGATCATCGAGAAGCGCGCCGGGGCCGACGCGGTCGCCGAGGCCACGGTCAAGCTGCTGGTCGACGGCGAGCGGCGGATCGCGACGCGGGAGGGCAACGGCCCGGTCAACGCCCTCGACGCCGCCCTCCGCGCCGCCCTGGAGCCCTCCTGCCCGTGGCTGGCCGACGTCGAGCTGTCGGACTACAAGGTCCGCATCCTCACGCCCGGCGGGTCGGCGGGCACGCACGCGGTCACCCGGGTGCTGGTGGGGACCAGCGACCACCACGGGGAATGGACGACGGTCGGGGTGCACTCCAACGTCGTCGAGGCCAGCTGGCTGGCGCTCGTCGACGCACTCGCCTTCGCCGCCCTCCGCACCCGTACCCCCGTGGCGGTCTGACCGGTCTCACACCTCGGCTCTCACACCTCGGCGGGCTCCTGCACCGGGGCCTGCGGGCGCCGGGCCCAGGCGGGGGCGTGTTCGGGCAGCAGGCCCAGCCCGAACAGCCGCGCCGGCACGAGCTGCAGCTTCGGGTGGCGCTGGACGAACCGCACCACCCGCGGCAGCTCGGTCGCCGGCGCCACCGGGGCGTCGGGGTCGACGTCGAGCGCCGCGCCCAGGATCACCCGGTGCAGCCCGCGCTGGACGCCCTGGATCACCGCCGCCGGCAACCAGCGCCGCGCCTGCACCCCGGCGAGCCGCACCGGGGAGACCGGGCCCGAGCGCAGGGTCGGGCCGACGATCCGGGCCGCGGCCACGGCGTCGGCCACCGCGAGGTTGATGCCGACCCCGCCGACGGGGGACATGGCGTGCGCGGCGTCGCCGATCAGCAGCAGTCCCGGCTTCGACCAGCGGCGGAGCCGGTCGAGCCGGACGTCGAGCAGCGACACGTCGTCCCAGGTCTGCAGCGCGCCGACGCGGTCGGTGGTCCACGGGATCAGGCGCGACATCCGGGTCCGCAGGGTGTCGACGCCCTTCGCACGCAGCTCCGCGTCGCCGCCCTTGCGGATCAGGTACCCGCACTGCCAGTAGTCGCCACGGTCGATCATCACGGCGAAGTGCCCGCGGGTGAACCGCCCGACGCCGCCCTCGGGGTCGCCCTCGAGGCGGGGCAGCCGGAACCACTCGACGTCGAGCGGGACGCCGAACGCCCGGCTGCGCAGCCCGGACGCCTCGCGCACGGTGGAGCCGCGCCCGTCGCAGCCGATCGTGAGCGTGGCCTGCAGGGTGTGCTCCGCGCCGGTGACCCGGTCCCGCCAGCGGACGCCGGACACCCGGCCCTCCTCGGTGAGCAGGCCGGTGACCTCGGCGTTGCGGACCAGGGTGAAGGTCGGCTCCTCCGCGCCGGCCGTCGCGAGCAGGTCCAGGAAGTCCCACTGCGGCGCGAGCGCGACGTACGGCCGCGGGTGGTGGAGCAGCGAGAAGTTCCCGATCTGCACGGTGCCGCCGTCCAGCATCGCCCTGATGCTCTCGACGCGGCGGTGCGGCACGGCGTCGAACCGCTCGCCGAGGCCCAGCTCGTCGAGCAGTTCGAGGGTCGAGGGATGAACGGTGTCGCCGCGGAAGTCCCGCAGGAAGTCCGCGTGCTTCTCCAGCACGGTGACCTCGACGCCCGCCCGGGCCAGCAACAGCCCGAGGACCATCCCCGCGGGACCGCCACCGACGACGCAGGCGGTGGTGCGGTCGTTATTCATCATGTGTTGAAATGTACGCCGGAATGCCTCGGGACGCCAGGGCTACCCTGGCCCCACCATGAGTACAGTTCGCGTCCGCTTCTGCCCGTCGCCCACCGGCACCCCGCACGTGGGACTCATCCGCACCGCCCTGTTCAACTGGGCGCACGCCCGCCACCACCAGGGCGACTTCGTCTTCCGGATCGAGGACACGGACGCGCAGCGGGACAGCATCGAGTCGTACGAGGCGATCCTCGACGCGCTGCGCTGGCTCGGCCTCGACTGGGACGAGGGCCCCGAGAAGGGCGGCCCGCACGGCCCGTACCGGCAGAGCGAGCGGCGCGACCTCTACCGCGACGCCCTCGGCCGGCTGGTGCAGGCCGGCGAGGTCTACGAGTCGTACTCGTCCGCCGAGGAGATCGAGGCGCGGCACCGCGCGGCCGGCCGGGACCCCAAGCTCGGCTACGACAACGCCGACCGCGACCTCACCGAGGAGCAGAAGCAGGCCTTCCGCGCCGAGGGGCGCAAGCCGGTCTACCGGCTGCGGATGCCGGACCGCGACATCACCTTCACGGACCTGATCCGCGGCGAGATCACGTTCAAGCAGGGCCAGGTCCCGGACTTCGTGCTCGCACGCGGCGACGGCACCCCGCTCTACCCGCTCACCAACCCGCTCGACGACGCCCTCATGGACATCACGCACGTCCTGCGCGGCGAGGACCTCCTCTCGTCCACTCCGCGGCAGATCGCGCTGCTGGAGGCGCTGCAGCGGGTCGGGATCGGCAACGGGCCGTTCGTGTACGCGCACCTGCCGCTGGTGACCGGCGAGGGCAACCGCAAGCTGTCCAAGCGCGACCCCGAGTCGAACCTCTTCCACTACCGCGAGCGGGGCTTCGTCCCCGAGGGCCTGCTCAACTACCTCGCCCTGCTCGGCTGGTCGATCGCCGACGACCGGGACGTCTTCTCCCTCGACGAGATGGTCGGGGCCTTCGACGTCTCCCGCGTGTCGTCGAACACGGCCCGCTTCGACCTCAAGAAGGCCGAGGCCATCAACGCCGCGCACCTGCGGGCGCTCGAGCCGGCCGACTTCGCCCGGCGCCTGGTCCCGTACCTGGCGGCCGAGGGCGTGACCGTCTCCGCCGACGACCCGGTCCTCACCGCCGCCGCGCCACTGGTCCAGGAGCGCAGCCAGGTGCTCTCCGACGCCGCGCGCATGCTGAAGTTCCTCTTCGTCTCCGAGGAGGACTTCGAGCTCGACGCCGACGCCGCCGCCAAGACCCTGGGCCCCGACGCCGACCCGGTCCTCGCCGCGGCCGTGAAGGGCCTCGAGCAGCTCGAGGAGTGGACCACGGCGGCCATCGAGGAGTCGCTCAAGGCCTCCCTGGTCGACGGCCTGGGGCTCAAGCCCCGGAAGGCCTTCGGCCCGGTGCGCGTGGCGATCAGCGGCCGGACGGTGTCGCCGCCCCTGTACGAGTCGATGGAGCTGCTCGGACGCGACCGGTCCCTGCGGAGACTGGGGGGTGCCGTGCAGGGCTCGGAGGGCGTGGTCTAGAGTCTTCTCTGCAAGGGACGCGGACACCGGAACTGCTCCGGCAGCCCGCCTGTGACTGTGTCCCCTTGGGGTATGGTGTAATTGGCAGCACGACTGATTCTGGTTCAGTTAGTCTAGGTTCGAGTCCTGGTACCCCAGCGGAAACACACGGTTTCCACGAGGCCCCGTCGTCTAGCGGCCTAGGACGCCGCCCTCTCAAGGCGGTAGCGCGGGTTCAAATCCCGTCGGGGCTACTCGAAGTTCCTCATCCCGGTTCGCCGGGATGAGCATCTTCGCTGGTGGTACGTGTGTTGGGTCCTGGCCCCGTCGTCTAGCGGCCTAGGACGCCGCCCTCTCAAGGCGGTAGCGCGGGTTCAAATCCCGTCGGGGCTACTCGGAGATCCCCATCCCGTTCGCGGGATGGGGATCTCTGCATTTCCGGACCTTTTTCCGGCGCCGACGACGCCCGGCTCCCGATGCTTTTCTCGCTGTGAGGCGGAACTCAGCGGTGAGGCGAGGCTCTCCGCTTCCCGCGAGCTTTGTGACGAGCACCAGCGCCGTTCCGGGGGTGCGGGAGAGGAGTGGTGCTCATCTCACCCGCGACCCGCCGGGGCGCAGTGGAGGTGCAGTGGAGGCGCAGTGGAGGCGCCGGGTCGAGATGAACCTCAGGGCTGTCGGATGCGGCGCCGGAACAGCCCTGACGTTCATCTCGACGGCTCGACCAGTGGCATAGGCCTCCCCGATCCAACGCAGACCTGCCCCACTGCTGCTGTCCTGCTCAGTCAACGCAACTGCGGCGGAGCTGCTACGGCGCCGCGGGGGGCGGCACCGACGGAGGCGGCACAACTGTGGTTGTGGTCGTTGTCGCGGTCGGCGGCAGCGTCGTCGTGGTGGTGGGCTGAGTGGTCGGCTGTGTCGTGGGCTGCGTGGTCGGTTGCGTCACGACCGGTGGCGGGGGGAGAACCGGCGGCTGGTTCGGCGCCGGCGCCTGGGTGCGGCGCGGGGTCGTCGGACCCGCGTCCTCCGGCGTGTCCTCGGGGGAGGGTTCAAGGGTGGCGGTCGGGGTGTCCGAGGCGGGCTCGGGGGTGGGGATCGGCGCGATCTGGCTGCTGTCGATCCGGCTGGTGGCGTTGACCGGGTTGCTGTCCGGCCACAGCGCGACCGTGGCGACCAGCGCCACCGCCGCGACCAACCCGCCTGCCCCGATCATGAGGAAGGGGGAGCGGCCCTTGCTCGGCGGGGTGTCGTCGTACTCCGCGTAGGAGTCGAAGAGCCCGCCACCGACCGCCGGGCGCTGCGGCGGACCGTCGTACCGGGTGGCGTCGGCGCTGGTCGGCAGCGCCTCGGTGGGCGCCTCGGAGTGGGCGCCGGAGTAGAGCCCGTAGGTGGGGTCGGTGTACGGGTCCCCGCCCTGCGGCGGCCCGGGCGGGCCCCACGCCTCCGTGGCGCCCGGCGCCCACTGGCCCGTGGCCGCGGGGGGCGGCCAGGCCCCGGTGCCCGCGATCTGGGTGGCCGGCGCGCCGTCGGGCCCGACCGCGCTCTGGTAACCCGTGCCGGGGCCGGCGAACGCCGTCGCCCCGAGGGCCCCGGCCCCCGCACCGGCGGCTCCGAGCGCGCCGCCCACCGCCGGGTGCGCGCCCGTGGCGCCGAGGAGCGCCTGCGGGAAGAAAGCCAGCACCGCACCCTTGGCGATGGCGTTCTTCGGGTCGGTGTCGACCGCGACCGGACGCCCGAGCTGCTCGGACACCAGCTGCGCGACGAGCGGGATCCGCGACGAGCCGCCCACCAGCAGGACCGCGGTGAGCGTATCCGGATCCGTGCCGGCGGACTCGACGGCCCGGCGCAACGCGTCGACCGTCTCGGCGATCGAGGGCCGGATGGCCTCCTCGAACTCGCTGCGGTGCAGCCGCACCGACCCGCGGTACGCCGGCATGAGCACCGGGATGGTGACCTCGGTGTCCGCCGACAGCGCCTCCTTGGCCTCGGTGCACTCGCGCCGCAGCCGGGCGACGGCGGCCAGCACGGCCGGGTCGCCCTCGTCGATGCCCGTGAACGCCTCGGGCGCGCCCTCGGCCACGTGGTCGAACACCACCTGGTCGAAGTCGACGCCGCCGAGGTGCTCGAGGCCCTCGGGCCGCCCGAGCAGGCCGAAGGGCGCGCTGATGGCCGCTCCGCCTGCGCTCCGCGGCGCGTCCTTGCGCACGACCGCGGCGTCGAACGTGCCGCCGCCGAGGTCGTAGACGGCGATCGTCGAGCCGGTGGGGACGCGCTCGCCGGCCGCGTAGTGCAGCGCGGCGGCCTGCGGCTCGGCCAGGAACGTGACCGTCAGCCCCTGCGCGTGCGCCGCGGCCGCCATCAGGTCCCGCTTGTGGGTGCCCCAGGAGGCCGGGTGCGTGACGGCGATCCGGTCGGCCGGCCCGCCCTCCTGTGCCGCGACCTTGTCCACGACCCAGCGCAGCAGCCGGGCCCACAGCTCCTCGGCGGACCAGGCGCGGCCGCCGACGACGATCGGGGTCGGGTCGCCCACGCGTCGCTTGAACTCGCGCACGACACGGTCGGGGTCGGTCACCGCGCGGCGTTCGGCGGCCTCGCCGACGAGCACCTCGCCGTCGGGGCCCAGGAAGAGCACGGAAGGGACGTCGGTGGAGCGGTCGCCGAGCGACACCATCTCGGGCGACCCGGGCCGGTCGGCACGCGAGACCGCCGCGGCGGTCCTCGTCGTGCCCACGTCGACACCGAGCAGGTAGGTCATCGTCACCGTCTTCGGTCGGTCCTCGGCGCCGACGTGCTGGGGGAGCGGGGCGCCCGTCCACTCTGTCCATCGACAGCGTGGGAGATCACGTTAGCGTCACGGACCGCCCGATTCGGGCACGGGGCCACTCCGCTGCGCCACGCGGCGTCACCCGAGCTACAGGCGGTGCTGCAGGGCCTCCGCCGCGGCCAGCAGGTCCGCCGCCCACCGCACGCCGGGCCGCCTGCCGATCCGGTCGACCGGCCCGGACACCGAGACGGCCGCCACGACCTGGCCCTGCGCGTCCCGCACGGGCGCCGAGACGCTGGCCACACCGGACTCCCGCTCGGCGACGCTCTGCGCCCACCCGCGCCGCCGGACGTCGACCAGCACCCGTTCGGTGAACGTGGCGCCGGCGAGCACGGAGCGCTGCGTGGCCGGGTCGGACCAGGCGGCGAGGACCTTCGCCCCCGAGCCGGCGGTCATCGGCAGCCGGGTGCCGACGGGCACGGTGTCCCGCAGTCCGGACGCGGGCTCGGCCGCGGCGATGCAGACCCGGTGGATGCCGTCCCGCCGGTAGAGCTGCACGCTCTCGCCGGTGATGTCGCGCAGCCGCGGCAGCACCGCGCCGGCGGCCTCGAGCAGCGGGTCGGAGTGCCCGCCCGCGAGCTCGGCGAGGGTGGGTCCGGGCCGCCACCGGCCGTCCGATCCCCGCTGCAGCAGGCCGTGCACCTCCAGGCCGACGGCCAGGCGGTGCGCGGTGGCGCGGGGCAGACCGGTGGCCTCACAGAGCTCGGAGAGCCCCATCGGCTCGTCCGCTGCTGCACGCAGCACCCCCACGGCCTTGTCGAGCACGCCGATGCCGCTAGACTGTCTCACGTCTCGATACTATCTTCCCACGATCTGGGAATCCACCACCGGGGCGCAGCGCACATCGACGAAGGAGGCGGCAGCGGTGGGACGCACGCTGGCCGAGAAGGTCTGGGACCAGCACCTGGTCCGCAAGGGCGAGGGGCAGGAGCCCGACCTGCTCTACATCGACCTGCACCTCGTGCACGAGGTGACGAGCCCGCAGGCGTTCGACGGGCTCCGGCTCGCCGGCCGCCCGGTCCGCCGCCCCGACCTCACGCTCGCCACCGAGGACCACAACGTCCCGACGCTCGACGTCCTCGCCCCGATCGCCGACCCCGTCTCGCGCACGCAGGTGGAGACCCTGCGGAGGAACTGCGAGGAGTTCGGCGTCCGGCTCTACCCGATGAATCACGCCGAGCAGGGCATCGTGCACGTCGTCGGGCCGCAGCTGGGGCTGACCCAGCCGGGCACCACGGTCGTCTGCGGCGACTCGCACACCTCCACGCACGGCGCGTTCGGCGCGATGGCGTTCGGCATCGGCACCTCCGAGGTGGAGCACGTGCTGGCCACCCAGACGTTGCCGCTCAAGCCGTTCAAGACCATGGCGATCAACGTCCACTCGTCGGACGGGCGGCTGCGGCCGGGCGTCACGAGCAAGGACGTCGTGCTCGCGATCATCGCGCAGATCGGCACCGGCGGCGGCCAGGGCTACGTGCTCGAGTACCGCGGCAACGTCATCGAGAACCTCTCGATGGAGGCCCGGATGACGATCTGCAACATGTCGATCGAGGCCGGCGCCCGGGCGGGCATGATCGCCCCGGACGAGACCACCTTCGCCTACCTGAAGGGCCGCGACCACGCGCCGAAGGGCGCCGAGTGGGACGAGGCCGTCGAGGCCTGGCGCGAGCTGCGCACCGACGCGGACGCGGTGTTCGACGCCGAGGTGGACATCGACGCGGACGTCCTCACCCCGTTCGTCACCTGGGGCACCAACCCCGGGCAGGGCCTGCCGCTGAGCGAGACCGTGCCGGACCCGGCCGCCATCGTGGACGAGAACGAGCGCGTCGCCGCCGAGAAGGCGCTCTCCTACATGGGCCTCGAGGCGGGCCAGCCGCTGCGGTCGATCAAGGTCGACACCGTGTTCGTCGGCTCCTGCACCAACGGCCGGATCGAGGACCTGCGGGCCGCCGCGGAGATCCTCGACGGCAAGCAGATCGCCGACGGCGTCCGGATGCTGGTCGTGCCCGGCTCGATGCGGGTGCGCTTCCAGGCCGAGGAGGAGGGCCTGGACAAGGTCTTCACCGCCGCCGGCGCCGAGTGGCGCTCCGCGGGCTGCTCGATGTGCCTGGGCATGAACCCGGACCAGCTCGCGCCGGGGGAGCGCAGCGCGTCGACCTCCAACCGCAACTTCGAGGGCCGCCAGGGCAAGGGCGGCCGCACCCACCTGGTGTCCCCGCTGGTCGCCGCGGCCACCGCGGTGCGCGGGACCCTGTCGAGCCCGGAGGACCTCATGGACGGGGCTGTCTGATGGAGAAGTTCAGCACCCACACCGGCATCGGCGTCCCGCTGCGCCGCTCCAACGTGGACACCGACCAGATCATCCCGGCCGTCTACCTCAAGCGCGTCACGCGCACGGGGTTCGAGGACGGGCTGTTCTCGGCCTGGCGCAACGACGAGTCGTTCATCCTCAACCAGGAGCCCTTCTCCCGGGGGTCCGTGCTGGTCGCCGGCCCGGACTTCGGCACCGGCTCCTCGCGCGAGCACGCCGTCTGGGCCCTGATGGACTACGGCTTCCGGGTCGTGATCTCGGCGCGCTTCGCGGACATCTTCCGCGGCAACTCGGCCAAGGCCGGACTGGTCGCGGCGCAGGTCGAGCAGCCGGACGTCGAGCTGCTGTGGAAGCTGCTGGAGAACGAGCCGGGCACCGAGGTGACCGTCGACCTGCAGGAGAAGACGGTGCAGGCCAAGGACCTGACCGTGCCCTTCGAGATCGACGACTACATCCGCTGGCGCCTGCTCGAGGGGCTCGACGACATCGGCCTCACCCTGCGCCACGAGGACGCGATCGGCGCGTTCGAGCGCTCCCGGCCCGCGCACAAGCCGGTCACCACGGCCTGATCCGGGCCTCCGTCGGCGGACCGCCGTCGGTACTGCGCGTGACCACAGTGGTCACGCACCGTACCGGCGGCGGTTTTTCCTTGTGCCGCAACGGCTCTTCGGCGGGAAGGCTCTTGGCGAACGGCGCAGGAGGCTCTACCGTGCGGGGCCATGAACAAGACCCAGCTGGTGGACGCGCTGGCGGCGCGCCTCGGTGACCGGCGCACCGCGGCGTCCGCAGTGGACGGAGTCCTGGACATCATCGTGGACACGGTCGGTTCCGGCGGGTCGGTGACCCTGACCGGGTTCGGCGTGTTCGAGGCGCGGGCGCGGGCGGCGCGGGTGGCCCGCAACCCGCGCACCGGCGAGACGGTCCCGGTGCCGCCGACCACGGTCCCGGCCTTCCGCCCGGGCACCGCCTTCCGGACCACGGTGGCCGGCAACGACGGCGCCGCCGCGACCGCGAAGAAGGCCCCGGCGCGCACCCCGCGGCCCGCCACCCGCGCGGCCCGCTCGTCGGGCTCGTTCGCGGCGGAGGAGACCGCGGAGGCCCCGGCACCGAAGAAGACGGCCCGCTCCACGGCCGCGAAGGCGACCGCGACCAAGGCCAAGGCGGCCGAGAAGCCGGCGGCGAAGCCCGCCGAGAAGCCGGCCGCGAAGCCCGCCGCCAAGAAGACGGCCCCCAAGGACGCGGTCAAGGAGGCGGCGGCGAAGGTCACGAAGGACAAGCCGGCCAAGAAGGCGAAGGCGAAGAAGTAGCCCCTCAGGTCGGGCTGGGGTAGTAGTCGGCGCTGCGCAGGGCGCCGGCGGGGTCCGTCGTGAGCACCCACGTGCTGCCCTTGCGGGAGGGCACGGGGGTCTTCTCCGGGTCCGGCACGCCCGTGACCGGGGGGTCGTACTCGTCGAGCAGGGTCTCGACGACGTCGGGGATCACCCCGCCCTGGCTACAGAGCACCGTGAGGCCGGGGCGGGTGAGCAGCTCACGGAAGCGGGCGAGCCCGGCGGCCGGGTCCTGCCAGTAGCCCTCCTCGCCGAGCAGCGGCTCGCGCTCGATCTTCGCCCCGTGTGCGTCGGCGTACGGGGAGATCGTGTCGACGCAGCGCACCGGCACCGCGGAGTGGAAGCGCTCCGGCGCGAACCGGCCGAGGAAGTCGACCAGGTGCTCGGCCTGCGTGCGCCCGACGCCGGAGAGCGGGCGCAGGTCGTCGTCGCCGTCCCAGTCCTTGCGGCTGCCCGCCTTGGCGTGCCGGACCAGGAGCAGTACCGAGGCCGGCGCGGTGAACCGCTCGAGGACCTCGACGTCGTGGGCGTAGCTCAGCTGCACGCCCGCCTCGGCGGGCGGGAGCCAGACCAGCTCGTCGATCTCGTCGTTGGGCACGAACCCCGTGGACTCCCGCGCCTCGGCCGACCAGTACCGGACGAGCTTGCTGCCCTCGGGCACGCGGTAGCGCACGTCGCCGAGCCGGGCGCCGAGCCGCGCCCGCACCCCGGTCTCCTCCCAGGTCTCGCGCAGCGCGCAGGCGGCGAGCGACTCGCCGTTGTCGAGCTTGCCCTTCGCGAAACCCCAGTCGTCGTACTTGGGCCGGTGCACCAGCGCGACCTGCGGGCCGGCGTTGGTCGCGCGCCACAGGACCGTGCCGGCGGCCAGGACGTCCGCCCCGAGCGCCGCGTACAGGTCAGACATCCGGGTGGCCGGCCCTCACTCGTCGACCTGCGACCGCGAGGCGTGCGCGATCATCAGCTCCGCCTGGTGGTCCCGCACCTTCTCCAGCTCGGTGCCCTTCGGCGGGGAGGGCTCCCACGTGCCGTCGCCCTCCAGCACCCAGCAGCGGGTGGCCGGGTCGAGGCAGGAGTCGAAGACGTCGCCGAGCTGCCTGGCGAGCTTCGGGTCGGCCACCCGCAGCAGCACCTCGACGCGGCGGTCGAGGTTGCGGTGCATCATGTCCGCGCTGCCGAGCCAGTACTCGTCGGCCGCCCCGAAGTGGAAGATCCGCGAGTGCTCCAGGAAGCGCCCGAGGATCGAGCGCACCTGGATGTTCTCGCTCAGCCCCGGCACGCCCGGGCGGATCGCGCAGATCCCGCGGACCACGATGTCGACCGGCACCCCGGCCTGCGAGGCCCGGTACAGCGCGTCGATCACCTGCTCGTCGACCAGGGAGTTGACCTTGATCCGGACGCGCGCGGTGGCGTCCCCGGCCCGGTGCGCCTCGACCTCGTCCTCGATGCGGCGCACGATCCCGCGCCGGACGCCGTAGGGCGCCACGAGCAGGCTGCGGTACGAGGTCTGCCGCGAGTAGCCGGTGAGCGAGTTGAACAGGTCGGTGAGGTCGGCGCCGATGGTCGGGTCGGCGGTGAGCACGCCGATGTCCTCGTAGAGCCGCGCGGTCTTGGGGTTGTAGTTGCCGGTGCCGATGTGGCAGTAGCGGCGGATGGTCGAGCCCTCCTGGCGCACGACCAGCGAGGTCTTGCAGTGCGTCTTCAGGCCGACCAGGCCGTAGACGACGTGCACGCCGGACTTCTCCAGCTCGCGCGCCCAGCGGATGTTGGCCTGCTCGTCGAAGCGCGCCTTGATCTCCACCAGCGCGACGACCTGCTTGCCGGCCGCCGCCGCGTCGATCAGGGCGTCGACGATCGGCGAGTCGCCCGACGTGCGGTACAGCGTCTGCTTGATCGCCAGCACGTTCGGGTCCGCCGCGGCCTGCTCGATGAAGCGCTGCACGCTCGTCGAGAAGGAGTCGTAGGGGTGGTGGACCATCACGTCGCCCTCGCGGAGCGTGGCGAACACGCTGCGTGGCATCTCCCGCTCGCCGAAGGCGGGGTGCGTTGCCGGGCGGAAGGGCTCGTCCTTCAGGTCGGGGCGGTCGGCGCCGTAGACCTCCCAGAGGCAGGTGAGGTCGAGCAGGCCGGGCACGGTCACGACGTCGCCCGGGTCGACGTCGAGCTCGCGCAGCAGCAGCTCCAGGACGTGCTCGCTCATGGTGTCGACGACCTCGAGCCGCACGGGCGGGCCGAAGCGGCGGCGGGCGAGCTCGCGCTCGAGGGCCTGCAGCAGGTCCTCGTCGCGGTCCTCCTCGACCTCGAGGTCGGCGTTGCGGGTCACGCGGAAGGCGTGCACCTCCGCAACCTCCAGGCCCGGGAACAGCTCGCCGAGGTGGGCGCCGATGAGGTCCTCGATCGGCAGGAACGTGACGTCCCGGCCCGGCTTGCCCTCGTCGTCCTGCACCCGGACCAGGCGCGGGACGTTGTTGGGCACCTTGACCCGGGCGAAGCGCTCGGTCCGGCTGTCGGTGTCCCGGACCGTGACGGCCAGGTTCAGCGACAGCCCCGAGATGTACGGGAAGGGGTGCGCGGGGTCGACGGCCAGCGGCGTGAGCACCGGGAAGACCTGCGCGGCGAAGTAGTCCGACAGGCGCAGGCGCTGGGTGTCGGACAGGTCGCTCCAGCGGCGGATGTGGATGCCGCTCTGGTCGAGCTCGGGGCGCACCTCGTCGAGGAACACGCGGGCGTGCGCCTCGGAGAGATGCTGGCTGCGCTCGGCGATCCGGGCGAGCTGCTCGCGCGGGGACAGCCCGTCGGCGCTGCGCACGGCCAGGCCGGTCTCGTCGCGACGCTTCAGCCCGGCCACCCGGACCATGTAGAACTCGTCGAGGTTGCTGGCGAAGATCGCGAGGAACTTGGCCCGCTCCAGCAGCGGCTGGCTGGTGTCCTCGGCCAGCGCCAGGACCCGGGCGTTGAAGTCCAGCCAGGAGAGCTCGCGGTTGAGGTAGCGGTCGTCCGGCAGCCCGCTCGGCGCGGCGGCGGTGGTCGGCGCGGGCGGGCCGATCGGGGCGGCGCCCGCCCCGTTCGCCGCGGTCGGGGCGGTGGCGGTGCTCGCGCTGGTGGGCACAGGGGCCGGGCCGGGCGCGGCCGCCTCGACCTGCGCACCCGACCGCGCGGCGCGCACCGGGGTGGCCCGCCGGCGCGGGGCGGCCTTCTTCGCGGTCGACCGACGGCGGCCGTTGGTCCCGGCGGCGCCGGTCTCGGTGTTCTCGGGGCCCGTGCTCACCGCCGGGATTCTTCCGCACCGGCCGCCCCTCCGACCCGTCGGAGCGACCGACATCCGGGTGAACTCTCGGTCACGGCTGGGTCACGAATGGCGGTTGACCTGCGACGGCGGGGTCGGTTGTGCCGGAAATCGCAGCCTTGGCGCGGGTCTCACGGTCGACCCGGCAGGCTGACGCGATGGTCGCCTCCCTCGTGCTGGTCGCCCTCGTCGTGCTCGCCGCCGTCAGCGGGGAGACGGGGCTGGGTGGGGCGTTCGCGCTCGCCGTCGTCGCGGTGCTGTGGTTCCTGGTCAACGGGCGCATGGAGGGGCCGGTCCTGCTCGTCGTCGCCCCGACCCACGGGCTCACCGGGGGTGACCTCGCCGGCGTCGCCGCGCTCGTCGTCGCGGGGTGGCGGGCTGCTGTGGTTCTGCGTCGTCGGCGGTCCGCCTGAGGGGGTGTTCCGCTCCAGGAACCGCAGCAGCTCGACGGGGAAGGGCAGGACCAGCGTGGAGTTCTTCTCCGCCGCCACCTCGACGACGGTCTGCAGCAGCCGCAGCTGCAGGGCCGCGGGATGGGAGGTCATCACCTCGGCCGCCTCGGCGAGCTGCTTCGACGCCTGCAGCTCGCCCTCGGCCGTGATCACCCGGGAGCGCCGCTCGCGCTCGGCCTCGGCCTGCCGCGACATCGACCGCTTCATCGACTCCGGCAGCACCACGTCCTTGATCTCCACGCGGTCGATGTGCACGCCCCACCCGACCGCCGGATTGTCGATCATCAGCTCGAGGCCCTGGTTGAGCCGCTCGCGGTTGGAGAGCAGGTCGTCGAGCTCGCTCTTGCCGATGATCGAGCGCAGCGACGCCTGCGCGACCTGCAGGATCGCCGAGCCGTAGTCCTGCACGTCGACGGCCACCCGCACGGCGTCGACCACGCGGTAGTAGACGACCGCGTCGACCCGGACGGTGACGTTGTCGCTGGTGATGCCGTCCTGCGCGGGGATCGGCAGCGTCACCACCTGCATGTTGATCTTCTGCATCCGGTCCGCGAACGGGACGAGCGTCGCGAGCCCCGGGCCTCGCGTCTGCGGCTGCAGCCGGCCGAAGCGGAAGACCACCCCCCGTTCGAACTGCTGCACCACACGGACGCTGGTCGCGGCGCTCACGAGCATCGTGAGTCCGACGATCGCGAGCACCATCAGCAGAACGGTCATCACGCGCCTCCAGGCAGGCCCCGATTATCGTCCTGCTTCCGGCCGTTGACCAGGACTTACCGGCAGACGAACAGCCCCGCGGTCCGTGGTCCGACGCCCAGCGCGCAGGCGTCGCGGAGGTCGGCTTCCGTATCGACGTCCCGGCGCAGGCCGGGCAGCTCACCGGTCAGCGGGACGGCGCCCGACTCCGTGTGTGCGACGGCGGAGCCGGGGCCGAAGCGGGGATCGAGGGGGGCGCCCGCGGGGGCGAGGAGGAGCGTGGTGCCGTCGCCGCGGGCGTCGGCACAGAAGGCGCGGTCGTGTGCCGCGCTGATGGCCGCGTCGAGCTCCTCGGGTCTCAACGCCGGCAGGTCGGCCTGCAGCGCGCCGTGCGGCAGGTCGCGCGGGAGCAGCGCCGCGCCGTGGACGAGGGCGGCGTTGAGGCCCGCTGCCGGCTCGTCGCGGACGATCCGCACGCCCGTCCCGGCCAGCTCCCGCCCGACGGTCTCGTCACTCGTCACGACGACGACGGCGGCCACCCGCTCGGCGGCCAGCACGGCGTCGAGGGTGTCCAGGGCCAGCGCGAGGGCGAGCTCGGCGTGCCGGGCCGGGTCGCCCACCCCGCCGTCGGCCGCCCCGCGCAGCCGGGACTTGGCCGCGTCGAGACCCTTCACGGGCACGACCAGACCCACCTCGCGGCTGCTCACCACCCCATCGTTCCACTCGGGGAGCGTGTCGGTGGACCGCGCCCGGGCGGGCAGGGAAGGATCGGCGTCGATCGACGACAGGAGAGGGGCACCGGTGGCGCGCGAGAAGGGCGGGTTCTGGGTCGGAGTCGCGGCGGCGGTGTTCTACCCGCTGTCGTACCTGGTCGGGAGTCCCCGCTACGAGGGCCGCGAGCACCTTCCGGCCGAGGGCGGCGCGCTGGTCGTCGCCAACCACATCTCGTACCTGGACCCGGTGTACACGGCGCTGTGGGTGCACACCGCCCGCCGCGTGCCGCGGTTCCTGGCGAAGGCCAGCCTCTGGAAGATCCCGGTGTTCGGGAAGGTGCTGGTCGGGAGCGGGCAGATCCCGGTCTACCGCGACTCGGCCGACGCCCAGCACAGCCTCTCCGCGGCCGTCGAGGGCCTGGCGGACGGCAAGGTCGTGGTGATCTATCCCGAGGGCACGATCACCCGTGACCCCGAGGGCTGGCCGATGCACTCGCGCACGGGCGCGGCGCGGCTCGCGCTGTCGTCGGACGTGCCGGTGCTGCCGATGGTCCACTGGGGGACCCGCGAGGTGTACGACCACTACAACAAGAAGTTCCGGCCGCTGCCGCGGACGCGGATCACGGTGAAGGCCGGCGCGCCCGTCGATCTGTCCGCCTACCGCGGCAGGCCGATCGACGCGACGATCCTCCGCGAGGTGACCGAGCTGTTCATGACCCGCTGCAAGGAGCTGCTCGCCGAGGTCCGGGACGAGACGCCGCCGCCGGGCTTCTACCGGCGGGGTGCCGCGGCGACGCCGGCCGCGCCCGAGGCGCCGGAGGTCGAGCGGAACGGCGGGCCGGCGTGACGGGACTGTCGAAGATCGCGGTCCTCGGCGCCGGGTCGTGGGGGACGGCGTTCGCCAAGGTCGTGGCCGACGCGGGCCGCGAGGTCGTGCTCTGGGCGCGGCGACCCGAGGTGGCCGGCGCGATCCGCGACCGGCACGAGAACGCCGACTACCTGCCCGGCGTCGCGCTGCCCGAGAACCTCTCCGCGACGTCCAACGCGGCGGCCGCGCTCGACGGTGCGGACGCCGTCGTCCTCGCCGTGCCGTCGCAGACCCTGCGGGCCAACCTGGCCGACTGGAAGCCGCTGCTCCCGCCGGGGCGCACGCTGGTGAGCCTGGCCAAGGGTGTCGAGCTGGGGACGCTCAAGCGGATGAGCGAGGTGATCGCCGAGGTGGCGGCGGTGCCGGCGGAGCAGATCGCCGTCGTCTCCGGGCCGAACCTGGCGCGGGAGATCGCGCAGGGAGAGCCGACGGCCACGGTGATCGCGTGCGCGGACCACCAGCGGGCCGTCGAGCTGCAGGCCGCCACGTCGAACGACTACTTCCGCTCGTACACCAACACCGACGTGGTGGGCTGCGAGCTGGGCGGCGCGGGCAAGAACGTGATCGCGCTGGCCGTCGGGATCGCGGCGGGGATGGGGCTGGGCGACAACAGCCGCGCCTCGCTCATCACCCGCGGCCTGGCCGAGACCGCCCGGCTGGGCGCGGTCCTGGGCGCCGATCCGTTGACGTTCGCGGGGCTCGCCGGGCTCGGCGACCTGGTGGCGACGTGCTCGTCGCCGCTCTCCCGCAACCGCACCTTCGGCGAGCACCTGGGCCGCGGCGAGACCCTCGCCCAGGCCGAGGCGGCCAACCACGGGCAGGTCGCCGAGGGCGTGAAATCGTGTGTGTCGATCTGCGAGCTCGGGGAACGGCACGGGGTGGAACTGCCGATCGCCGACGCCGTGCGGCGGGTGTGCCACGAGGGCTACTCCGCCACCGCCATGGCGAAGGAACTGATCTCGCGGGCGCCGAAGCCCGAGTGACCCGTGAGCGGCAACTGCCCCTAGAGCGGCAGTCGGCACTCACGACCACCGTTGAGCTGGGAGGACGATGAGCGGGGACGGGACGCGCTGCGTCTGGGGCGGGCATCCGTCGGGTGGGTTGGGCGACGCCGTGCACCCCGGCCCGGTGCTGTCGGCGACCTTCGACCTCGGGCTCCCGCACGACCCGCAGCCCGAGTACTTCTACGGGCGGGCCGGCAACCCGACCTGGAGCGCCTACGAGGCCGCGGTCGGCGACCTCGAGGGCGGGGAGTGCGTCGCGTTCGCCTCCGGGATGGCCGCGCTGTCCGCGGTGATGCGCCTGTGCGCCCGGCCCGGCACCGCCGTCGTCCTGCCCAGCGACGGGTACTACATCGGCCGCCTCGTCGCCACCGAGGAGCTCGCGCCGATGGACGTCGAGGTCCGCGAGTTCGGGACGGCGGGGGCGTGGGAGCCGCTCAACGGCGCCTCCCTCGTGCTGCTCGAGACGCCGTCGAACCCGGGGCTCGAGGTGTGCGACATCCGTACCATCGCCGAGGCCGCGCACGCCGCCGGCGCCTTGGTGGCCGTCGACAACACCACCGCCACGCCGCTGGGCCAGAAGCCGCTGCCGCTGGGGGCCGACTTCGTCATCGCGAGTGACACGAAGGCGCTCGCCGGGCACGGCGACGTCGTCCTCGGGCACGTGACCTGCGCCGACCCGATCCTCGCCGGACGCGTCCGGGCCGCCCGCACCCGCAGCGGCGCGATCCCCGGCCCGATGGAGACCTGGCTCGCGCACCGGGGCCTCGGCACGCTCGACCTACGGCTGGAGCGGCAGGCGAAGAACGCGCACGCGCTGGTCCAGGCGCTGCTCGGGCACCCCGCCGCGTCCGACGTCCGGTGGCCGGGCCTGCCCTCCGACCCCTCCCACGCGGTGGCGTCGCGGCAGATGCGGCGGTGGAACGGGGTCCTGCGGTTCACGCTGCCCTCGGCCGAGGCGGTGGGGGAGTTCCTCGCCGCGTCTCGGCTGGTGTCGTCGTCGACCAGTTTCGGCGGCCTCCAGACCTCCGCCGACCGGCGGGCGCGGTGGGGCGACGCCGTGCCGCCCGGCCTGCTCCGGCTCTCCGCGGGCTGCGAGGACACGGACGACCTGGTCGCCGACGTGCTCGGGGCGTTGGACGCGGTGCGGAGCTGAGCCCATGGAGGCCGAGCCGCTCGACGCGACCACTCCCGGCGAGTGGCGCGCGTGGCTCGCCTCGCACGCCGGGACTGCACGCGAGGCCTGGGTCGTCATCCCCCACGCCCGCTCCGGCCGGCCCGGTCTGACGCAACGGCAGGCCCTCGAGGAGGCGCTCTGCTTCGGCTGGATCGACGGCCTCTCCCGCAAGCACGACGACTCGTCGCGGAAGCAGCGGTTCAGCCCGCGGGGCCCGCAGAGCGCGTGGAGCACCATCAACCGCGAGCTCGTCGCGCAGCTGGTCGCGGAGGGCCGGATGACGCCGGCGGGTCAGGCCGCGATCGACGTCGCCAAGGCCAACGGGATGTGGATGCTGCTCGCCGATGCCCAGGCCGGGATCGTGCCCGACGACCTGCGCGCTGCCCTCGACGCCGATCCGGCCGCCGCCGCGGGGTGGGAGGCGATGTCACCCTCCACTCGTCGAGCCCACCTCGAGGCCCTCGCCCGGGCGAAGAAGCCGGAGACGCGGGTTCGGCGCATCGCGGTCACGGTGGCGGAGGCGCGGGGCGAGGGCGCTGAATCGCGCTGACTTTCGAGATCACGAGCTGATAACGGGTCCCGGTCGGTCGACGAACCACCCGATAACGCGTAGGACGGCGGCGGGTGTGCCCCTCAGACCACACCCGTCAGCCGGTGCGGCCACGCTGCGGTCATCCCCCCGCCGCAGCGTGGCCGCATGTTCCCCGCTGCGCTCACATGCTCCGGGCGCCGAGAATCCGTGCGGCTGTGGACCGGTCGATCCCGCTCGTGGCGGCGCGGAGGTAGAGGCCGTTGACGGCGGCGGCGAGGAGCTCGGCGCGATCCGGGTCCAGGCGTCGGGCCAGCTCGTCCAACGCCGTGTCCCACCGCTCCAGCTCGTGGCGCAGGTCGGCGCGGCGGGCGGCGAGGAGGTAGAGGTCGTACTCGGCGATCGTGCGCTGACGATCCTGTGCCGCATAGCCGGCGAGGAGGTCGGCCAGGCCGTCGAGTGTCTCGACGGTGCTCAGGTCGTCGACGTACCGGTCGTTGACCTCCCGCAGCGCCGTGACCAGCAGCTCGTCGACACTCGCGAAGTAGTACAGCACCGCGCTCGGCGGCAGCTCGGCCTCCCCGGCGACCGCCCGCTGCGTCACCGCCGCCACGCCGCTCCGGCCGACGAGCCGCAGCGTGGCGTCGAGCAACGCCCGCCGCCGGACCGCACCCTTGCGGAGCCGACCGTCGGCGATCTCAGGCGGCATGCGAGGTCCGGCCCAGCTCCAGCGCGAGCACCCCGGCGATGACCAGCACGATCCCGCCCACCTGCACCCAGCTGAGCGACTCGCCGAGGAAGAACGCGCCGATGAGGGCGATGAGCGCGACCCCCACGGCCGCCCACACCCCGTACGCGACGCCGATCGGCATGCCGCCGGACAGCGCCCGGGACAGCGAGTAGAAGGCGACGCCGTAACCCAGCACCACGACCACCGACGGCCACAGCCGCGAGAATCCCTCGGAGTAGCGGAGGGCGACCGTGCCGGTCACCTCGGCCACGATCGCACCGGCCAGCCAGAACCACATGCCCGCCAGACTACTTGAGCGATCGCTCCAGAAGTCAGAGGAACATCGTCAGCAGGATCGCGAGCAGCGTCAGCACCGGCAGGGCCGCGGCGGCCCACACCAGCGGGTCCCGTCGCCTGCTGGCCTCGACGGGCTCGGGAAGCTCGGCGAGGTAGTCGTCGAGCTCGACCCGGGGCTCGGGCATGCTGTGCCCCGGCACCACGGGCAGGAGCTGGGTGGCGGGCTCGATGTCGGGCAGGACGAGCGGGCGGCGCGGGCTGGACACGGCGTTCCTCTCTCGGCGGGACTCGTCAGAGCATCGCCGGCCGATGTCCCCGCGTAACAGGAAAGCCGCTGACATCGTCATCTCTGACGACGGCGTGCGCAAAGCTCCTGCGTGGCGCGGAATCCGGCAACCATCAAGCCGGCTATGCCTGCGAGATCGCCGCCGGTCAAACCCTTGCCCTCGGAGACGGCCACGAGCACGACGCCTTCCATCGGCTTGTTGACCAGCAGCCAGGCGACGGAGACGAGAGCGAGGAGGGCGGCGCCCACGAGCCGCGTGTCGCTGCTGAACCCGGCCAGGACCACGAGGAGGACGAGGACGACCGCGGCGAGCATCCACCGAGTGTCCCCGACCGACCGGTGGAGCCCGAGGCCGCTCGTCGGCCGATCATGGCCGCCTACCAGCACCGCGTGTCCGCTTCAATATCACACGTGCGTAACCCGGCTCTCGTATGGTCGACTTACCTCATCCGAGCGGAGGTGGTCGCGTGCCGGATCGACAACCCCTACCCCTCGTCGCCGTCCCCGAGACCGGGGAAGAGGCCACGGGGGCAGGGAGTGCAGGGGTAACTGCGCTCCCGCCGGGTTCACGGGTGTTGCTGCTCAATGCGAGCTTCGAGCCTCTCGCCGTCGTCACGGCCAAACGCGCGATCGTCCTGATGCTCTCCGGTAAAGCCGAGTGTGTGCAGGCCGCCCTCGAAGGGGCGGCCTTCCATTCGGAGAATTTGACCGTCCCCGCACCGTCCGTCATGCGGCTCTCCCGGTACGTGCGGGTGCCGTACCGCCGCGCCGTACCCATGACCCGGGCCGGCGTCCTGCGTCGCGACCTGCGGCGCTGTGGCTACTGCGGCAAGAAGGCCGACACGATCGACCACGTGATCCCGCGCAGCCGGGGCGGGGCGCACAGCTGGGAGAACTGCGTCGCCGCCTGCAGAGCCTGCAACTCGAAGAAGGCCGACAAGTTGATCGAGGAGATCGGCTGGAGCCTCCGGATCACGCCCAGGCCGCCGAGCCGCGCCGCCGGCGGGGTGCTGGTGTTGGCCGTCGAGCCGCATCCGGCCTGGGAGCCGTGGCTGGCCCAGGCCGCCTGACGTTCAAACGGCCCGCCCCCGAGCGCGGGGGCGGGCCGTTCGCGCACTGATCGGGGCGGTGGGCCGATCAGTACGACCCGCCGCAGGGCGCGGCGGGAGTCCTGTGCTCCGATGTTCGCCCATGGGTGCCCGCTCGTTAACCCTGAGTACCGGACATACCCAGCATTGATGAGACCGCGGATCAGGGGCGGAAGGCGCCCAACGACGGCAGTCCCGCGCCGCTCCAGTCGAACATCGTGAGGTTGGCGTAGGGGTTGCCCTCGCCGTGGTCCCAGCCCACCCCGGGGAGCCAGGCGGGTTCCCACACGACGAAGCCTCGGCCGCGGCCGTCGGGCACCCCGTCCACCACCGCCCGAAGCCCCTCGAAGTAGGCGGCCTGGCCCTCGGGCGTCGCCGGGTACCGGGCTGCATCGGGCAGCTCGTCGAGGCGCGCTGCGTAGTACTCCGTGCCGTCGGCCTGCTCGAGTGTCCATGGGTACGAGGTCTCGACGACCACGACATCCTTCTCGTACCGCCGGGAGAGGTCACCGAGAGTCACGGCGAGCGTGTCCAACGAACCGTGCCAGAACGGGTAGTACGAGAGGCCGATCAGATCGAAATCCACTCCGCGGGAGGTGATCGCGTCGTAGAAATAGCGGGCTCCGCCGTTGTCGCCGCCGCGGTCGATGTGGACCATCGTCTCCAGTGGCGCGGTGGCCCCGTCGAGCGCCCCGGCGAGCCCGGCCTCCAGGAGCTGGACGAAGCCGTCCCAGTGCTCGTGGCCCCGCTCGTAGACCTTGCCGACGGGCCACAGCATGCCGGTCGTGATCTCGTTGCCGATCTGGATCATCGACAGCGGGGTGCCCTGCCGGGCGAAGGCGGCGACGGCGTCGCGGGTGTAAGCGCGAACCGTGTCGGTCAGACGTCCCAGGTCCTGGTCGGCCCACGCCGCGGGCACGGACTGGCTGTACTGGTCGGCCCAGAAGTCCGAGTAGTGCAGGTCGAGCAGGATGTCGCAACCGGCGTCGTGGGCCCGTCGACCGAGGGCGAGCGCGGACTCGAGGGTGCTGTACCCGGCCGGCGGGTCGATCCACGCCCGCAGGCGCACGAGATTCGCACCGCGTGCCGCCAGGAGCCGCTCGACCGGTGCTGTCGCACCGCCGTCGACGTATCGTGCGCCGATCGCCTCCATCTGCAGGGTGAAGGAGAGGTCGGCCCCGCGGATCCGCTTGCGGGGAACCGGAGCGGAGGAGCCCGCCACGTCCTGCGCGCTGCACCCGCTCACAGCGGCACCGAGCAGGAGTCCGGCGGCGGAGAGCAGTTGCCGTCGGGTGGGCACGGAGGTCCTCCGGATCGGTCGGGCTGCGGAGCGGGACAGCACCTGGCCGGCGGCCCCGGGCGGGACGCCGGCCAGGTCACCGTACTGTGATCAGTGCTGCGAACGACCGAGTGCACGCACCGTCCATCCCGCCGATCGCCACGCGGCCATGTCGAGGGTGTTCCGCCCGTCGATCAGAAGCGGCTCGCGGACCACCGTCAACAGGCGGCCGGGGTCGAGCTCCCGGTACTGCGTCCACTCGGTGAGGTGCAGGACGAGGTCGGCCCGCTCGCACGCCTTCTCGATGTCCAACGCGTAGTCGAGAGTCGGGAACTGGGCGCGGGCGTTGTCGATCGCCTCGGGATCGTGCACCCGGACCTGCCCGCCCTGCAGCTGGATCGCGGCCGCGATGTTCAGCGCGGGCGAGTCCCGCACGTCGTCGCTGTCGGGCTTGAAGGCGGCACCGAGGATCGCGACGTTCTTGCCGAGGAACGACCCGCCCACCAGCTCGCGGGCGAGGTCGACGGTGCGCTGACGACGCCGCATGTTGACCTCGTCGACCGCCTTGAGGAAGGAGAGCGCCTCGCCGACGCCGAGCTCGCCGGCGCGGGCCATGAACGCCCGGATGTCCTTCGGCAGGCAGCCCCCGCCGAACCCGACGCCGGCCGAGAGGAACCGCCGCCCGATACGGGTGTCGTGCCCGATCGCGTCGGCGAGGGTGACGACGTCGCCGCCCGCGGCGTCGCAGACCTCGGCCATCGCGTTGACGAACGAGATCTTCGTGGCGAGGAACGAGTTCGCCGCGACCTTGACCAGCTCGGCCGTCGCGAGGTCGGTACTGATGTACGGGCAGCCGGCCGTGAGCATCGGCGCGTAGACCTCGCGCAGCACCGCGTCGGCCCGCTCCGAGGTGACGCCGACCACGAGCCGGTCCGGGCGGAGGGTGTCCTGGACCGCGAAGCCCTCCCGCAGGAACTCGGGGTTCCAGGCGAGCTCGGCGTCGACCGCCGGGTTCAGTTCGGCGATGCGCCCTGCCAGCCGGGCCGCCGTGCCGACGGGGACCGTCGACTTGCCGACGACGAGGCTGCCGTCGCGCAGGTGCGGGGCCAGCCCGTCGACGACCGCGTCGACGTACTTCATGTCGGCCGCATAGGAACCCGGCTGTTGCGGGGTACCGACGCAGACGAAGTGGACCTCGCCGAACTCCCCGGCCTCCTGCAGCGAGTCCGTGAAGCGGAGGGACCCCGCGTCGACGGTCCGGCGCAGGAGCTCGGGCAGGCCCGGCTCGAAGAACGGCGGCCGGCCCTCGGACAGGGCGGCGAGCTTGCGGGGGTCGACGTCCACGCCGAGGACCTCGTGGCCGGAGTCGGCCATGCAGGCGGCGTGGACGGCGCCGAGGTACCCGGTGCCGATGACGGTGATGTGCATGGTGTGTCCCTGGGGGTCAGGCGGCGGGGTAGCCCGCGGGGTTGAGTCGCTGGAAGCGCCACGCGTCCTCGCACATGGCGGTGAGGTCGCGGGTGGTCCGCCAACCCCACGCCCGCTCGACGCGGCCGGGATCGGCGATGAGCATCGGGACGTCGCCGGCGCGGCGGTCCTCGATGCGGTAAGGGATCGGCTGTCCGACAGCACGGCCGAACTCGGCGATCAGCTCCAGGACGGAGGCGCCGCGGCCGGTGCCGAGGTTGAACACGCGCAGACCCGTCTGCTCGTCGAGGTGGTCGAGCGCGACCCGGTGTCCGTCGGCGACGTCGACGACGTGGATGTAGTCCCGGATGCAGGTCCCGTCCGGGGTCGGGTAGTCGTCACCGAAGACGGGCAGCTCGTCGAGCCGTCCGACCGCGACCTGCGCCATGTAGGGCAGGACGTTGTTCGGGACGCCGGTCGGGTCCTCCCCGAGCATGCCGCTGGGGTGCGCGCCGATCGGGTTGAAGTACCGCAGCGCGATCACCGACATCTCGGGGTACCGCACGCACGCGTCGCCCAGCAGCTGCTCGCAGATGTACTTGGTGCGGGCGTAGGGGTTGGTCGGCCCGGCCGGGTCGTCCTCGTCGAGCGGGACCTTGCTGGTGTCACCGTAGATCGAGCACGACGACGAGAACACGAGCCGGTGCACGCCGTGGTCGTTCATCGCGCGCAGCAGGGCGGTGGTGCCGCCGATGTTGATGTCGAAGTACTCGAGCGGGATCCGCGCCGACTCGCCTACGGCCTTCTTCGCCGCGAAGTGGACCACGGCGTCGATGTCGTGGGCGGCGAAGACGGCGTCGAGCGCCGCACGGTCGCGCAGGTCCGCGTGGTGCAGGGTCAGCGGGCGGCCGGCGAGCTTCATCACCGCGTCGACCGCGCCGGGCGCGCTGTTGGAGAAGTCGTCGACCACGACGACCTCGTGGCCGTGGTCGAGCAGCTCGACGCAGGTGTGGCTGCCGATGAAGCCGGCGCCGCCGGTCACCAGGACGGTCTCGGGCATGGTGGTTCCTTCCGGTCCCGGCTACCAGCCGAAGACGGACACGAAGTAGGCGGGGTACCGGGCGAGGGCCACGGCGACCGGGACGACGGCGAGGCAGGCCACGATCAGCGGCACCGCCACGGTCTCGCGGACGGCCGAGGCGAACCGTCGCCCGGCGATGCGGGCCGCCTCCCGGGCGTGCAGCAACGGGACGGCGATGCCGACCCCGGCATAGGTCACCCCGGCGAGCAGACAGAGGAAGACGTAGCCTGCGGCCTGGGTGAAGCTCTCGGCGTAGAGCGAGGCGCCCGACATGACGAGCGTGACCAGGACGTACGGCAGGATCAGCCGCAGCGGCAGCGGTTCGAGCCCACCTGCACCCTTGGGGGTGACCTTGAAGGTCGTCGGCCGGGGCCGGATCTTGTACAGGATCCCGACGGCGACGCCCCGCGCGATGTACGGCCACCGGGTCAGGCAGTACAGGTAGTTCTGCCAGCTGACCAGCGGCGCACCGGCCGGCCGGAGGAGGCCTCGTCGCTTGAGCAGCATCGCCAGTACGAGGACCCAGATCGAGATCGACCACCAGTGCAGCAGGAAGCCCACGTAGTCGACGTTGATCCACGGCACTCCGAGGACAGCGGCGATCGGCGCCAGGGTGAGTCCGCCGACGGTCGTGAGGGCCAGGAGTGAGTAGAAGATGAGCGCGTAGACGAACCGGATCCGCAGCCGCCAGGGCAGCCGGGGCAGATGGCGGGGGACCAGGCCCAGCATCACGACGGTCAGGCTCCGGGACCACTGGAACTCCTGGACCAGCATCGCGGAGAAGGTCAGCGGCCCGTCGCCGTGCGCGTGGGCGTCGATGGCGAACGCGCCGTGCCAACCCGCCGAGTTGAGCAGGAAGGTGGTGGAGAAGTCCTCGGCCAGCTCCGGACCGAGGCCACCGATCTGCCGCAGAGCCTGCGTACGCACCGCGTAGTGCGAGCCGATGCACACCGGCGCGAGGCCCGCACTGTGCCCGAGCTGTGCCGGCCCGTGGAACGTCGCCTCGCGGTGCAACCGGCCCATCGCTGACCACGACTGGTCCACATTGGTGTCACAGACGCTGGGTGCGGACACGTAGCCGATGGCGTCGTCGGCGAAGGGGCGGACCATCTCCGCGAGGTAGCCGGGTTCCGGCTTGTGGTCGCAGTCGAGCTGGGACACGACGTCGTAGTGCTCGTACCCGTAGTGGTCGTAGAAGTAGGCGAGGTTGCCCTCCTTGACCTTCGTCCGACGAGGCCACGAGTCGCGGTGGTACGACGTGACGCCGTGCCGGGTCGAGATCCGCACGTCGTGCGCGGCGCACCATCGCCAGATCTCGTCGGTCGGCGCCTCGTCACAGAGCCAGACGTCGTACGGGTGGGGATAGTCCTGCGTGAGCATCGCCCGAAGGGTGGCCTTCGCGACCTCGAACGGTTCGGACGGTGCCCGCGTGACGACGAAGGCCACCCGGAGCGGAGGCACCCCGATCAGAGGCGAGATCCGCTTGAGCCTGTTGACCCCCACCATGAAGTAGATCGGCAGGCAGGACAGGTAGACGAGCAGGCAGCTGTTGATCGTGAGCCCCACCCAGGTCACGCGGTGGCTCGGCTGGAACCACCAGACCCAGAAGTAGACCAGGCAGGCGACCCAGCCCGCCGACAGCAGGGCGACGACCACGCGGTCCCGCGTCGACAGAACCGGCACGAACGACCTCGGGTTCATCCGGCGGCGTCGGTTACGACGGCGGTCGAAGGCCGGACCGTCCCGGTCGATCCGCGTGATCTGTCCCTGCGACAGCTCGGTCACGGCCTCGTAGGGATCGGTCGGCGGCGCCGGTGCGGTCGTGACGGGCGGCACGACCCGTAGGCGTGTCGTGACCGCGGTGGACAGGTCGTCTCGAGCCTGTGCGGCCGACAGTCGGCGCGCGGCTCCGTGCATCGGATGGCCCTCTCGGGTCGGGAAGGACGGACCTGCGGGACGACCGCGGCCGGGGTCGGGGGATGCGCTGGTCATGGTGCGGATGACGGGCGGTGCGGCCGGGTCAGGCCACTGCCGCCCGGGTGGTCTCGACGGCGGCCGGACCGACCTGTGGGGGAACCGCGACGGCGGGGGCGCCGTCCATCTGGCCGCCGGCGATGGCCGGCCGGGCGGCCACGACCTCGTCCAGGTGCTGGCGGAAGTAGTCCACCGTGAGCTGCAGCCCCACCTCGGCCGGGATCTCGGGGTTCCAGTCGAGGACCTCCTGCGCCCGGATGATCACGGGCTTGCGGCGGGTCGGGTCGTCGATCGGCAGGGGGTGGTACTCGATCGGCGAGTCCGAACCGGTGATCCCCAGGACGAGCTCGGCGAGCTCGGCGACGGTGCGTTCCACCGGATTGCCCAGGTTGACCGGACCCGCCTCGGAGGAGTCGATCATCGCGACGAGACCGGCCACGAGGTCGTCGACGTAGCAGAAGCTGCGGGTCTGGGTGCCGTCGCCGTAGATGGTCAGCGGATCCCCGTTGAGGGCCTGGGCGATGAAGCTGGTCACCACGCGTCCGTCGTGCGGCCGCATGCGGGGGCCGTAGGTGTTGAAGATGCGCACGATCCCGGTGTCGACCCCGAGCGTGCGCCGGTACGCGGAGGTCAGAGCCTCGGCGAAGCGCTTGGCCTCGTCGTAGATGCTGCGCGGCCCGACGGGGTTGGCGTTGCCCCAGTACGACTCCGGCTGCGGGTGCACCAGGGGGTCGCCGTAGATCTCGCTGGTCGACGCGAGCACGAAGCGGGCGTCGTTGGCCTCGGCGAGGCGCAGCGCGTTCTCGGTTCCGCGGCTGCCGACCGCCATCGTCTCCAGTGGACGGCGGTGGTAGTCCGGCGGCGAGGCCGGGCTCGCGAGATGGGCCACGGCGTCGACCGGACCGGGGACGGTGAGCTCCGCCGACACGTCTGCGACGACGAGCGAGAAACGGGAATTCGCCGCCAGGTGCTGGACGTTCCCGGCACGGCCGGTCGACAGGTCGTCGACGCAGACAACGGTGTCACCGCGTGCGATCAGGGCGTCACAAAGATGCGATCCCAAGAATCCGGCGCCGCCGGTCACCACAATTCGCATGACTTCTCCAGGGCAGGGGAGTGGGTGTGTGCGTGCTGTTTCGGGGAGCGGACGCGGACGGCATCGTCACGTTGCGGCAAGACTCGGTGCGCCACGCTCAGTCGTTACCTCGGGTGGCATCGATCACAGCAGACTCGTGTCACCGCAGCGCATGACGCCTGGATTGTTACAGAAGCATTGACGCTGCGTGATGACGTCGTCGCTGACCTCGTCGGCTCTGCGGTGCGCGGCCCTCGAGATCATCAGAACTGTGGATCAGGCGCCCGGGATCGGTAACGATCTTCCCCGCACCGGCGAATATGAGCGTATTCGCGGGGTCGGTCGACCGCGGACGTCTCTCATTGTGAGTGCCCGGCGATGCCCGGTTCTCCGGCAGTGGGAAACGTCGAGGATACCTTCGTCCCTCGTTCACTCCGGAGGAGAGCCGCATGGCCTCGCCCACGGGCACCCGCGCCGAGATCGTTGGACACATGCGCGACTCGGTCCCTCCAGGAATGTCCATCCTGGACGACGAGCTCGTCGGCCTGCTGTCCGCGTCGACCGACGAGCTTGCGCGGACCTCCGAAGGGTCCGCCGAGTACGACCGGTTCCGAGCGGTCGTCCGCCGGGGTGTGGCCGGTCTGCCGCCCCTCGATCTCGCCGGGGAGACGGTCATCGTCACCGGCGGGACGGGGTGCATCGGCACCGCGCTCCTGGAGCAACTCGCTGCGACACCACACCGCCGGATCGTCAGCCTCAGTCGCGGCCTGACCCGTCCCCGACGCCTCGTGCCCGGCGTCGAGTACCAGCAGGTCGACGTCCGCTCGGCCGACGACGTCGGTGCGGCGTTCCGTCGGATCCGGCCCGACGCCGTCTTCCACCTGGCGGCCGTCCGCGACCCGGGTGCGGCGGAGCGCGAGGTGCGCCGGACCGTCGAGACGAATGTCCTGGGCAGCCGGAACGTGTTCCGGGCGGCCGAGGAGGTGCGAGCGGGCCGGCTCGTGTTCGCCTCGACCGGCAAGGCGGTGCGCTACTTCACCCGCGACGTCTACGCCGCCACGAAGAAGATCGGCGAGGCTCTGCTGTCCGGACTGACCCTGCCGGTGACCTCGGCCGTGCGGTTCACGCACGTCGTGGACAACAGCCTCATCCTGGGCAAGCTGCGCCAGTGGTGCGACGGCGGCACGATCCGGCTGCACTCGCCCGACATCGCCTTCTACGGCCAGTCGGCGCTCGAGTCCGCGCAACTGATGACGGCGGCGGCGGAGCGGTCCGGCCTGGTGACGCTCCGGAACCTGCAGTGGCCCTTCTCGTTGCTCGACCTCGCGCTGGGCGTTCGCCATGAGGTGAGCAGCAGTGCCCCGATCTACTTCTGCGGTTACGAGGCGGGCTACGAGGCCGGGGTGCACCCCGCGTCGTACGACCCGGCGACAGCGGGCCACGCCGGTCCCCTGATCAACGCGCTCGAGTCGTACTCGTGCGACTCGATCCTGGCCGACCAGGCGAACCGGATCGGCGTGCGGGGGCGGCAGTCCGAGGCGGTGAAGGTGCGCATCGCAGAACTCGCGTCGGCGTGTGGCGACGGCGTGTCCGACGCCCGGCTGCGTGCGGTGCTGACGGAGGCGACGTGGTCCGCCCTCCAGGCCTGCCTCCACTCAGCTCCGGCCGACGATCTGCAGCGTCTCGGGCGCTTCGCGGCGTCGACCCATCCGGCTCTGCCGGCCGATCCCGACCATCTCCTGGTCGACGACGTCATCGCCCAGGCGGTCCGGCCGAACGGTCTGGCCGCGGGAGTCTGACGGCTCAGTTTCCCGGTCTGCGTGCGACCAGCCGCTCGACCAGGCCCAGCGCGAATCGCTCGCGTCGTTCCACCTGCAGTCCGGCCGCGAGGACATGGTCCAGCGGGCGCCGGCGGAAGTGCTCGCCGCCGACCGGGATCGACACCCATTCCGTCATGCGCTGCACGAGCCGCACGACCGCCACGGACGACGCGACGTGGTCGGCGAGGAGGAGCCGGCCACCCGGCCTGAGCACTCGCACCATCTCGTCGACCGCCCGCCGGTCGTCGGGAATGCTGCAGAGCGAGAAGGTGCACACGACGGTGTCGACCGACGCGTCGGGCAGGTCGAGCTGTTCGGCGTCGCCCACCCGCAGGTCGGCCTCACGACGCAGCGCCTCGGCGCGCTCCTGGGCCACCCCGATCATCGCGGGGCTCAGGTCGATGCCGGTAAGCCGGACGTCGAACGGGTAGTGGGGCAGGTTCAACCCGGTCCCGACGCCGACCTCGAGAACCGCCCCTTCCGCCTGCCCGCAGACCCAGGCGCGGCAGTCGCGGAAGAGCACCTCGTCCAGCCGGCGCATGGAGCGGTCCGTCGCGTCGACGCTCCCGTCCCAGCACCGCGCCCACCGCGCCCTCTGCCTGTCCGTGACCACCCGCCCACCTCCTGCCCCTGTCATCGAAATCCTCGCGTGCCCGCGCCCAAACCTGGCCACGGAGTGGGCGGAGCCCGAACCGACCAGTCACACTGGGCCGGTGGGCAGACACTCGCGGCCGGACCTCGACCCCGCGCGGGCCGACACGTTCCGGCTGCTCTTCGTCTGCACCGGCAACCTCTGTCGCTCGCCTGCCGCGGAGATCATGACCCGTCACCTGCTCGTCGGGAAGCTCGGGGGACGCGAGGCGGCGCGCTTCGACATCTCCAGCGCGGGGGTGAACGCGGTGGTGGGGGAGATGATGCACCCCGACACCCGCGACGAGCTCGCTCCCTGGGGTCTGGACGGGCCGGCGCAGGCCGGCGCCTTCCGCGCCCGCCAACTGCGCAGCTCCATGGTCCGCCGGTCCGACCTGGTCCTGGGTGCGAGCCTCCGCCACCGCAGTGCCGTCGTGGAGCGGGAGCCCGCCGGCCTGAAGAACACCTTCGCGCTGCGCGAGTTCGCCGCCCTGGCCGACGCCGTCGACGAGACGATGCTCCCCGAGGGCGACCCCGTGAAGCGGGCCCACGAGCTGGTGGAGCAGGCCCGGATGAAACGGGGGCTCGTGCCGCTCGACCGCGAGGAGCTGTCGGTCGTCGACCCGATCGGCAAGCCCCAACAGGCACACCACGAGGCGGTCGTGCTGATCACCGATGCCGTCTACCGGATCGTCGAGAAGATCGTTCCCTCGCGCTGACCCGGCAGGGTTCGACCGTCCGTAGCTGTCCATACGCACTTCTCACACCTCGGACTGCGCCATCACGACGATGACGTCGACCGCCCGGCCTGGGACCCTCGACCGGTGGCCAGCGAGGACGCGCGCCGTCCTGCCCGGCCCGCCCGCGAGGTCGGGCCGTGGCTGGCCCGCGCCCTGGCGTTCGCGGGGGTGGCTCTGCTGCTGACCGCCTGCGGTGGGCGAGCCGAGGTTCCCCAGCCGCTGCCGACCTTCGAGCCGAGCTACGACTGGGCGCTGGTCGCCGACGTCACGGGCGACGACCCCGACGCACAGGTCTATCGGGCGCTGCGCACTGGGTGCGACGCCGGTCAGCAGGCCCTGAACTCCACCTGGGACCGGCTGACCGGACCACGCGAGGTGCTGCTGTTCACGGCCGCCGTCCAGATGTGCCGAGGAGATCAGGCCGGCGCACTCGGGAGCTTCCAGAAGGCCAGCACCTACGGCTGGAACGGCCTCGGGCCCGACCGGAACTCGGCCCGCTGCGCGGTCTACACGGCCCTGACCGTGACGCTGAACCAGGTGGCTCCAGCCGCCGTCAGCTGCCCGGCCGGCATGAGCCCGGGCTTCACGAAGTCGGCGAGCGGGGTCGTGGACAACCCCCTGACGCCGGAGAACGAGGCCGCGCCGCCGGCCCCTCCGCCGGTCATCCCGCCGACGTCGTCGTCCCGGCCGCCGGGCACGACCACGAAGCCCGAACTGGCGCCCACCACGACGAAGCCCACGCCCGCGCCGACGACGAAGCCCACGCCCGCGCCGCCCACGACGAAGCCCGAACCGGCGCTCACCACGACGAAGCCCAAGCCGGCGCCGACCACGACGACCAAGCCGAAGCCGCCGCCCGCATCGCCGAACACCACCACGAAACCGAAACCTCAGAATCCGCCGCCTCCGCAGCGCGAGCCCTCCGACATGGAAGACCCCGGCGGCATGCCGAGCAGCAGCGAAGAGATGAGCTCACAGAGCGGTTCGAACAGCTCACGTCGATCGAGCGGAGGCTCGGGCGGCAACAGTGCTTCGACGAACCCTTAGCCCCGACGTGCGCGCGGGCTAGATCTCGCACACCAGTCGGAGGCCGACCCGACCGGGCCAGCCCGGGTTGTCGGCGCTCATCCTGTCCCGGTAGGCCGACCGGCAGATCGCGGGGTTGTGAGACCACGAACCCCCGCGCAGCACGTGGCTGCCTCCGTCACCCGTGTAGGGCGTCCCGCCGTCCGGCATCCGCTCGTAGTCGACCGGGCCGACGTCCGCGCAGTGCTCCCACACGTTCCCGTGCACCTCGTGGAGGCCGAACCGGTTGGGCGGGAAGGTCCCGACCGGAACGGTGCCGGCCCGGTAGAGCCCGAGCGGCCCCTGGTCGTACGCCCCGCTCTCGTGGACGAGGCCGCCGTAGTCAGGGCTCACGACGTCCGCGTCGCCCTCGCGCCGGACCACCGCACCACCCGTGCCCAGGTAGTTCGCCAGAGCCGAGGTGATCGTCGGTCCGAAGTGGAACGGGGTCGTGCTGTGGGCGCGGCAGGCGTACTCCCACTCGACCTCGCTCGGCAGCCGGAGGGTGAGTCCGGTGAGGGCGGACAGCCGGGCGCAGAACTCGGAGGCCTCGATCCAGCTGATCGTCTCGACGGGCAGTTCGGGGCCACTGAACGACGACGGGGTGGCGGCGAGGGGCCGCTCGACGGGGGCCGGCGACGCCTCGACGAGTGCCTCCCACTGGGTCTGGGTGACCGTCGTCCTGCCGATGGCGAACGGTCCGACCTGCATCTGCTGCTGCGGTCCCTCGTTCGCCCGCCGTCCCGGCTCGTTGTCGGGAGATCCGACGACGAAGCCGCCGCCGGGCACGATCGCGAACGGAAGGGAGGCATTTCCGACCGGCAGGTCGAAGACCTCGGCACTTCCGGTCTGGTCGGGCAGCCGGGCGCCGGTCGCGTCGACCGACGCGACCGGGAAGCGCTCGGTGCGGATAGGCGGGAGCGGGCGCCCGACGGCCCGGTCGAGGGCCCACCCACCGACACCGGCGGCGAGGAGGGCGCCCGCACCCACGCCGATCTGGAGCAGTCGTCGTCGCGACAGTGCTGACCGGTCGGCACCCTCGTGGCTCCCGACGTCCGGGGTCTTACCCGTGACGCGCCCGACGACGTCGGCCACGAGATGCCGGATGCGCGGATCCTGCTCGTCGCCGTTCCAGCCCTTCAGGTCAGGGGTGTGGATCACGCCGAAGCCCAGGGGAGGTTCCGTGCCGTCGAGGCTCATCGGCACGAGCACTCCCCGCCGCATGCCGCGAGAGGCCTCGTCGCGCACCCACGGTGCACGGACGGAGTGGGCGGACCAGGCGACCATCACGCACAGGGCAGCGTCGATCTCCTCGGCGATGACCTCGTCGAACCGCTCGCCGGCGACCAGGTCCGGGTCCCACCAGACCTTGAGCCCTTCCCTCTCGAGCAGTCGCACGAGGGGCTCGACGCGGGGCCTGTCCTCCCGCTTGTAGCTGAAGAAGATGTCGGCCATGCCCCGCTCACTTCGCCGTTGCGTGACGCAGGGTATCGGGGGCGTGATCCGCTCAGAACCGCTCGCGCGTACGTAGTTCTGCCACTTGTCCGGGCTGGGCGGCGGCACCGCACAGCTCTTTACTAGTCGGTGGAGGTCGAGCGTAGCCACACGCGGGTGATCACGTCACCGGGCTGAGCCCCAGCACCTGCCCGTCGGGCGACCGGGAGAGCACCACCAGCGTGTGCTCCTTGCGGAACCGCTCGACCTCGCCGCCCCATCGGCCGCTCGTGTCGACGACCGTCCGCGTGCGTGAGTTCTCGTTGATCACCGAGCCGCCACGGTAGTCGACCTTGTCGAAACGCAGGACGGTCCCACGGGAGTCGACGAAGGTCTCGGTCAGGTAGACGACGTCGGTCGGGGTGTCGACCGCGTCGCGCATCGGCGGGATCTCCGTCAGGGCCTGGACGGGCTCGACCGTGGGGGCTGTCGCCGGGGCAGGCGGAGACGTGTGCCGGAGCCCGCCGAGCATCCGGGCGGCGACCTGTGGGTCGTCGGCCGGCGTCAGGATCGCGGTCATCGTCGTGTCGGTGCCGACCGGGCGGGACTGCTCGTAGCGCAACGACGGGCCCTCGCTGCACCTCACGTCGTAGCCGGTCCGCTCGACGACGGCGTCGCCGGCGGTGGCGACCGGCGAGACGGAACGGATGCTGCCGGCCCCCGCCGGACCGCACCGGTCGCCCACGGCAGGCGCCGGCTCGGGCGCCACGCCGGATGGGTTGAAGCGCGCCACGATCTCGCCGTCGACGCGGACGGCCCGGTAGCCGCTGGGGGCGACCGAGCCGTCGTTCGGGTGGTAGACGTCCACGTCGCCGGCCGGGACGGGGATCCGGAGGCCCGCGTACTCGACCGTCCGACCGGAGGGCTCGTCGTGGACCACGCCGCCCACGTCGACACCCCAGTCCGTGTACTCGACCCCGGCGAGGTGGCCGCGGTCGTAGCCGTTGACGTCCGTCCGGGTGCCGGGGCTGTAGAAGTCCTGCCCGCCGTCGTCGATCCGTACCGTGCGCATCGTGTCGCCGACGAGCACGTCCGCCTCGACGTACCAGGTGATCCGGTCCTGGGGCAGCCTCGTCTGGAAGACGAGCGGGATCGTCTCGTTCTCCTTCAGAGCGATCGCGAACCCGTCGTCGAACTGGGTGACCGGCGCCGTGGGCTTCTCCGGATCCGTCGAGTGACGGGCCGCGTCGGCGACGTCGACCACCGGATCTCCGGGCTGGGACCAGAGGTCGAACGCGAAGCCGACCGGATCCAGCGTTCCGGCACCCGGACACCACAGAGCGGCGTCGCCCTCGCCGGGTCCTCGGCTCGTCACCCGCGCCCGCAGACCGGTGAGGGTGACGCCGTTCTTCGCGTCTCCCCTCAACAGGAGGCGCTGGATGCGCTCGTCGACCGGGAGGGCGCCGGCCTCCATGCCCTGGCGCCACAGCTCGTCGCAGTCGGTGCTGTCGCCGGTCCCTGCCGGAACCCGCGACGCATCCGACGCCACCAGCATGAAGCCGTTGAAGGCCGGCTTCTCGACCGCCGAGAACTGGGCGAGAAGAGGCTCCTGCTCGGAGAACCACACCTTGATCTCGTCCACGTTGAAGGTCACGAGGGCGCCGATCAGCGCGCTGGCCACGGTCGCCGCCGTCCACGCGATCGCCTTGCGATGTCGTTTCGGGGAACCATCCGGCGGCAGCTGCCCGACCGGGCCGCGTGGATGTCCGGCGACCCTTCGCCTCGTGCTCGGCCGTTCGCGCTGATCGGATCGACGCACCACGTGCCTCCCCCTCGACGAGTCGTCGGCACGCCGAGCCCCCCGGCGAGACGCGCGGTGAGCTCCGAGCCACCCTTCCCGAGAGGTTCGCGTACTCGGCCGGTGACAGGCAGTACGCAGATCTGCGTACTGCGTACCTGGGTGTCGTGTTCCTCCGGTTCCAGCCCGCCCCTCGACCTCTCTTCTCTCCGAACGGCCCGCCGCCGCGGGTAGGGTGCGGGCCTGCGCGAGGCGGGGGAGAGCAATGGATGATCCGGGAGCGCATCCTCCGTCCCCCCGACCGCACGCCGGCGACGGCCCGCTGATCGTCGAGATCGCGACAGGCGACGATCTCCCTGATGTGCTCGACGGCGCGGGGCTTCGTCGCGGGCGTCCGGTCCTCGTGCTGGTCGGTGGTGCGGACGGCATGGACGACGAGGTGCTCGGCCGCCTGCAGGACCTCGTGCGCACGGACCTCGTCCCACTCCTCGACGAGCACGATGTCGCCGTCGTCGACGGCGGCACGGACGCCGGGGTGATGCGGGCGATCGGGCGGGCCCGGTCGACTGCCGGCGGGCGTTTTTCGCTGGTCGGGGTGGCTGCTCGTGGCACCGTAGCCGCTCCCGGTATGAGCTCGGCCGATGTCGCGGCCCCGGAGCAGCACCACACCCACCTGCTGCTGGTACCCGGGAGCTCCTGGGGCGACGAGGCGCCGTGGCTCGCGACCGTCGCCGACGTCCTCGCCGACGGTGGGCCATCGGCCACCGTGCTGGTCAACGGCGGCGAGATCGCCTACGCCGACGTGGAGCGCAGCCTCGAACGCGGGCGTCCGGTGATCGTCCTCGCCGGGACCGGACGCACCGCGGACGCACTCGCCGACGCGATCGCGGGCCGGCAGGCGGACCGCCGCGCGGTCGCGCTCGCCCGGACCGGGCCGATCCGGGTGGTCCCGATCGAGGAGCCCGGCGCACTCCGGTCCGTGGTCGCCGAGACGCTCGGAGTCACATCCGGCTAGCCGGCGACGAGTCATCCCCCACACGAGGAGGGGACGACCGATGAGACGACCGGCGCTGCTCGCTCGGTTCCCGAGCCTGCGGCCTCCACGCGCACGGACACGCTCGGTGCTGGACCCGGCCGTCGCGGCGGACTACCCGCAGCTGGCGGCGGACATCGAGCTCGCCGACGAGATCGTCGGCCCGGAGTTCGCGGCCTCGGACCACGCAGCGCTGGTCCACCAGAACAGGTACCGGCGTCAGCAGGTCCTGATCATCCTGGGGACCGCGGTGCTCACCGGGCTGGGCGGGGTGCAGGCGGTGTTCCCGGAGGAGCGCTGGCCCGGGATCCTGCTGGCCGTCCTGGGGCTGCTCCTCACCTTCGTCGGCCGTGCCGCCGGTGAGCTCCGCGCCCTCGACACCTTCCTCGACGAGCGGATCAAGGCCGAACGGTTGAAGTCCGCCTACTTCCGCTTCCTCTCGCGCACCGGCCGCTACGCGAAGGCGGACCGCGTCACGCGGCTGCGGCGGGCGGTCGTCGCCGTCAAACGGGGGGAGGAACCGGTGTGACCACCCGGGACCGCCAGTTCCGCGCGTTGTACCGGCGGATGCGCATCGACGACCAGCGGGTCTACTACGCGGCCCGGGCGCGGGAGTACCGCGCGGCGCACGAGCAGGTCGTGCTCGTGCGCAACGGCCTGCTGATGGCCGCCGCCGTGGCCGGAGTCGTCTCGCAGGCGGTGCACGGCACCGCTCGAGCCGCCTGGGCGATCGGCGCGGCCGTCCTCGGCGCGCTCGCCGGTGCGGTGACGGCATACGAGTCGCTGATCGGGTTCCCGCAGCTCACGAAGCTGTACTCCGACGCCGAGCGCAACCTGGAGGAGGCGGGCATCGACTGGGACGAGCCGGGCGCCGACCTCGCGCGCGAGATCGAAAGGGTCGAGTGGGTCTTCCGGAGCGAGCGGGGCCAGTGGGGCCAGCTCGTGGTGAGGGCCGCGTCCGCGACCGACCCGGCGGGTGAGGACCCGGCCGATGCCGCCGGCGAGGACGAGCAGGCGCCGCGTGCGGACCGCTGAGTTCGGAGGTTGCCCGGGTATTCACCACAGGTGATCACCGCTCTGCACAGTGTTAACGCTGTCGTGCGGTGGGGCGAGCCGCCGGTGCACAAGGCATCGATGCTCGGATGCCGCGGTCGGGTGGAAGCGCGAGGGACGGGTCGTGTCGTACAGCCTGGGGGTGGACCTGGGGACGACGTTCGTCGCGGCTGCCGTGCACACCGGATCGCGGGTCGAGATGTTCACCCTCGGGGACCGCAGTGTGGTGACACCGGCGGTCGTGTACCTGCGCGAGGACGGGACCGTCGTCACCGGCGACGTGGCCGGCCGGCGGGCGCTGAGCAACCCCGACCGGGTCGGCCGGGAGTTCAAACGCCGCCTCGGCGACCCCACGCCGGTGATACTCGGCGGGGCACCGCACGCGGTCACCGCCCTCCTGGCCAGCCTGCTCTCCGACGTCGTGGCCCAAGTCACGGCCGCCCAGGGCGCCGCCCCGGACTCGATGGTGCTGACCCACCCGGCCAACTGGGGCCCGTACCGTCGCGAGCTGTTCGACGAGGTCCCGCAGCTGGCCGGGGTGGCCATGCCGAAGATGGTGACCGAGCCCGAGGCGGCCGCCGCGCACTACGCGGCGTC
>NZ_JBEZDN010000072.1:0-40622 GCF_040648315.1 Pseudonocardia sp. NPDC049154 | reverse complement strand
GCTCGGCCCGGACCTCCTCCGGCAGCTCCGGATCGGCCGCGCGCCAGCGCCGGCCCTCGACCACGATCCAGCGCCCGTCGGCGGTGCGCTCCGGAAGCATGGGCCGAGCCTCCGGCACCCGGCCCGTCCCCGCACGTCGGGCGGCTACACGTCCAGGCCGTCGAGCAGGGCGTAGAAGGGGGCGACGGCGGCGTCGTCGAACGGCACGAACGGGCCGTAGATCGCCCCGGGGGGCGGCTGCCACGCGAGGAGCTCGGCGAGCAGCGGGTCGCGGACAGCGGCGTCGAGGTCGGCGCGCGCGAGGACGACCGGCGGGGCCAGCCCGTCGACCCGGTCGACGATGCGGGTGCGGTCGGCGTTGGCCGGGGTGGCGGCCCAGACGTCCTCGAGCACCATCGTGGCCCGGACGGTGCCGTCGAGGACCGCGTCGATCTGGGCCTGCCACGGCGGGGTGAGCACGAGCGTGAACTGCTCGGCGAGCCGGCGCCCGTGCCGCGCGGCGAGCAGCGCCGGGGCGAAGTAGCTGGAGGAACAGCTCGCGTTCACGTACCCCAGCGGGGTGCCGACGAGGTCGTCGACCGTCCGGGCCGGGTCGTCCGCGGCGACGACGAGCACGCTGCGCTGCACGGGCAGCCCGGTCCGCGCCGAGGTCGCCATGGCCAGCCCCGCGTAGTACGGGCGGCGCGGAAGCGGTGGTGGTCGGCGGCGGGGATGAAGGCGAGGTCGGCGCGGTGCGCGGCGACCTCGCGGTCGATCGCGACCAGGTCCGACGACGACTCGGCCGTGATCCCCAACCGGGCCAGGACGGCGGCCCAGCCCGGTTCGTGAACCGGCAGGCCCAGGTTGCCGTCGAGGACGAAGGACGTGCCGGCACCGGTGTCCGACCGGGCACGCTCCACAGCGGGGCTCTCACTCACGGCCGTCCTCCTCGACGTCGCACACCGGACCGATCACCGCCGCCACCACTATGGCGTAGATCACAGGGCAGGGTCCACGGCCGGATCGGATCGACGTCGGAGCCGGCGGGCGCACGGTGCCGTGGAAGCGAGCAGGAGGGCGAGCCGGACGCCCGCAACCGCCGCGCCGCCCGCGCCCCGGCTCGCCGAAAGCGCCCGCACCCTCTTCCAGGTCCGCGCCTCCGTCTGGCTCGACGAGGTGCTGCAGGGGTGACCCGCGGTGACTCAGCCCCCGATCGCGGCCGCCCGTTCGCGGGCCCGCAGGTCCTTGCGGAGGATCTTCCCCGAGGCGGACTTCGGGATCGCGTCGAGGAACTCGACCACGCGGACCTTCTTGTACGGGGCGAGCCGCTCCGCGACGAAGGCCATCACGTCGTCGGCGGTCAGCGTGACCCCTTCCTGGACCACGACGAACGCCTTCGGCACCTCCTCGCCCTCCGCGTCGGACACCCCGATCACGGCGGCGTCGGCGATCCCCGGGTGGGTGAGGAGCACGGCCTCGAGCTCCGCGGGCGGCACCTGGTAGCCCTTGTACTTGATCAGCTCCTTGACCCGGTCGACGATCCGGAAGAAGCCGTGCTCGTCGACCGTGGCGACGTCGCCGGTGTGCAGGAAGCCGTCCGCGTCGAGCGTGGCGGCGGTGGCCGAGGGGTTGTTCAGGTAGCCGGACATGACGTTCGGCCCGCGGACCCACAGCTCCCCGCGCTCACCGGGGCCGACCTCCCGGCCGGTCTCCGGGTCGACGAGCTTGCTCTCGACGTTCGGGATCGCGTACCCCACGCCGTTCAGGTCGTCGTCGGGGTGCCGCTCGTCCATCGAATGACTGACGGGGGACAGCTCGGTCATGCCGTAGCCCTGCAGGACGACACAGCCGAGCCGGCGGGCGACCGCGTGCCCGAGCTCGGCGTCGAGCGGGGCGGCACCGGAGAAGATGACGTCCACACAGGACAGGTCGTGCTCGTCGACCAGCGGGTGCTTGGCCAGCGCGACGGCGACGGGCGGGGCGATGTAGAGCCGGTTCAGCCGGTACTCCGCGACCACGCGCAGGAACTCCGCCAAGTCGAAGCGCGGCATCGTGACGACCGTGGCCCGCCGGTGCAGCCCGTGGTTCATCATCACCGTCATGCCGTAGATGTGGAAGAACGGCAGGACGGCGAGGATCCGGGTCGTCTCGTCCGTGGTCCCCAGCGGCGTGAACTGCAGCAGGTTCGCCACGAGGTTGCGGTGGGTGAGCACCACGCCCTTCGCCAGCCCCGTCGTGCCGGACGAGTAGGGGAGCACCGCGGTGTCCGCAGGTCCGACCTCGAGCTCCGGCGGTGTGGCACCACTGGCCAGGAGATCGACCAGCGACGTGCGGCCGTCGACCGGGTCGAGGGTGACGACGGCGTCGTCGGGCAGGCCGGCCTGCGCGGCCGCCGCGGTGGCCCGGTCCAGGAACGGGGAGACCGTGACCAGCATCGTCGCGCCGGAGTCGGCGAGCTGATGGGCGAGCTCGGCGGGGGAGTAGAGCGAGTTCGCGCTGGTCACGATGCCGTTGGCGCGCAACACGCCCTGGAACACCGCGACCCAGGCCGGCGAGTTCGGGGCGAACAGCGCCACGACGTCGCCCTTGCGGAGCCCGCGCTCGTGCAGGGCGGCGGCGATCCGCGTGACCATGCCCGTGAGCTCGTCGAAGGTCACCGCGGAGCCCGTCGCGCCGTCGATCAAGGCGGGGGCGTCGGCCCGGTCGCCGAAGCCGGCGCCGAAGAGGAACTCGGGCAGCGAGACCTCGGGGATCTCGACGTCCGGGTACGGGCTGTGGATGATCACGCCGCCCCCAGCACGCGGTAGATCTCCCGCACGTACCCGGCGCTGCGGTCGGAGCCGATGATGCCCGGCGCCATGCGGTTCATCATGTAGGAGATCGTCAACCGCCGGTCGACGTCCATGATGATCATCGAGCCGCCCCAGCCGCCCCAGAAACAGATCCGCTCGTCGGGGATGTACGGCAGCGTCTCCCGCTGCGGCAGGCCGTAGCCGATGCCCCACCGCAGGGGCACGCCGAGGACGAGGTCGACGCCGTGCGCCTGCTCGTCGAAGATCAGGTCGATGGTCGCCGGGGAGAGCAGGCGGACACCGTCGACCTCGCCGCCGCGGGCGATCGCGGACAACATCCGGGCGACGGATCGAGCATTGCCGTGGCCGTTCGCGCCGCCGATCTCGGCGCGGCGCCAGGCCTCGGTGTTCGCGGTCTCGGCGGCGACCAGCGGGCCGTTCAGCGTCCGCACCGCGGGACTGGTCGGGTCCGCGCCGGAGAGGTCCACGGGCAGGGGTGGTGGGGGGACGACGTCGGCGATCCGGCCCCACGCCTTCTCCGGCGCGCCGATGGTGAAGTCGGCGTCGAGCGGGCCGGCGATCTCCTGCGCGACGAACTCGGTGAGGGTCCGGCCGTCGACGCGCCGGATCAACTCACCGAGCAGGTGCCCGTAGTTGAGTGCGTGGTAGCCCGACGCCGCGCCCGGCTCCCACCACGGTGCCTGTGCGGCCATCCGCGCGGCGGCCCGCTCGGCGTCGTACATGTCCTCGACCGTCGCGGGCTGCGCGAGCCCGGAGACACCGGAGGTGTGCGCGAGCAGGTGCCGGACCTGCACGTCCTGCTTGCCGGCCGCGGCGAAGTCCGGCCAGTACCGCGCGACCGGGGCGTACACGTCGAGCTGCCCGCGGTCGACCAGCATCAGCGTGGCCAGCGCGGTGACGGTCTTGGTGGTCGACCAGACGTTGACGATCGTGTGCTCGTCCCACGCCGTGGTGCGGGCCTGGTCGCGGTACCCGCCCCAGAGGTCGACGACGCGGTCGCCGTCGAGGTCCACGACCATCGACGCGCCCAGCTCCTCGCCGCTGTCGAGATGGGCCTGCAGCTGTCCGCGCAGCGGGTCGAAACGGTCCTCGCAGGTGCCCTGGAGCTCGGCCATGATCGGTGCTCTCCTCGTCGAGTGCGGATCGTGCGGGGGTCAGGGGGTGGGGACGCGGGCCGCCCCGTGCAGCAGGGCGGTGACCGCGACCTCGACCTTGGCGGCGTCGGGCGGGTCCCCGGTGAGCAGGTCGGCGTAGATGAAGGACTCGGCGATCCGCACCACCAGGTAGGCGAGGTCGCCGAGCCGCATCGAGGTACGCAGGTGTCCGCGGCCGCACTCCTCGGCGAGCAGGCGCTCGACCGCGCCGACGACGTGCTGCTGCAGCGGGCTGGCCTTCGTCGTGATGAGCCGCAGCGCACGCTCGGTGTCGCGCTGCAGGAAGGAGCGGTAGTACGGCGCGTCGATCAGGGCCTGCGAGAAGTCCCGCAGGATCCGCCCGATCCGCTCGGGCCCGGAACCCGGTGCGGCGGCCGCCGCGTCGCGCAGGGTGGGGTCGGCGAGCGAGGTCAGCACCGCGACGAGCAGCTGGTCGCGGTTGCCGACCCAGCGGAACAGCGTGGTGCGGTCGACGCCGAGCCGGGCGGCGATCCGCTGCAGATCGATGCGCTCGCCGGCCATGAAGGCCCGGCGGGCGAGCCGGACCGCCTCCCGGGCGTCCGACCGCACCGCGGTCCGGCTGTGATCGGCGACACCCACCGGTGCAGCATATGGGCAGGATGTTGCAGCGAACAAGGAGAACGTTGCAGGACGACGGATCAGTCGTCGTCGTCATCGTCGTCGCGCTGCAGCCCGCCCGCGGCGACCTCGGACCGGGTCACGATCTCGACCTTCCCGAACGCGCCCCGCGCGTGGACGTCGAGGGGCCGCACGGTGGCGGTGCCCGCCGTCGCGCAGGCTGCGCTGCAGTCCGTGCTGCCGAAGATCATGACCCTGGAGGTGGCGATCCGGACGCCGTCGGGCACCACGACGGTCGTGCGCCCGAACAGGGTGCCCACCTCGACGTCCGTGGCCCCGTCCGGGACCTGCACGACCGTGCGGCCGAAGATCGTGGTGCCGTCGTCGGCCGTGACGACCGCACCCAGGCCGACGACCGCGGCGCCGAGCAGGAGCAGTAAGCCGAGGGGCTTGCCGACCCGGTCGGCCACACCCTTCCCGGCCTCGCGACGAGCGGGCCGGGCCGGCTCGACCGGCACCGCGTCCGCGTCCGGCGGCAGGTCCTCGGTCAGGCGGGCGAGGTCCTCGCGCGTGCGGGCGGCCCAGCACTCCTCGAGGCGGTCGGAGAGCTCGTCGAGCGTGAGCCGCCCCTCGACGTGGGCGCTGCGGAGCCGGATCTCGACCTCGCCGCGCTCGACGTCCCCCACCCGGATCCCGGGCCTGTCGTCCCCCATGCACCCCATCCTGCCCGAGCGCGGGACGGGGGAGCCGGGATCAGTTGCGGGTCGGCGGTCCGCCCGGGCGACCACCGGGCGGGGCTCCGCCGCCGGGCCCGCCGACGCTCGGCGTGGTGGTCGTGTCGACGTTCACGGCGAGGGAGACGGTGTAGCCGGCCGACACGTCGCCGGTGACGGTCGCGAGCTGGGTGGCGCCGCCGTCGTCGCCGAAGACGGTGTCGCCGTCCAGGCCGACCCGCGAGAGGGTGGTGACGGACCGCTCGTAGCCGGGCTGCGCGTAGACCTGCTCGCACATCGCCTGGGGCAGCGCGACCTGCGAGGTGGCGATCGCGTTGCCCGCGTCGGTGATGCTCGCCCGGTCGGGACGGACCTCGAAGTGGATGTGCGGCCAGCGCCCGGAGTAGCAGGCCGGGACGATGCTCGTGAACCGCACCAGGCCGGCGGTGTCGGCGATCTGGACGCCGCGCAGGTAGTTCTCGTTCTCCAGCCCCTCGGAGTAGAGGGAGTAGCCGCCGCCGCGGTCGCAGTGCCACACGTACACCGCGGCGCCCGTGAACGGGACGCCGCCGCCGGCGATGTCGGTGAGGGACAGCTCGAGGGTCATCGGGACGCCCTCGGCGACGCCGCTCGCCGTGCCGAGGCTCGGGCGGATGTCGCTGCGCACGATGCCGCTCTCGCTCAGCACGTTCGGTCCGTCGGAGCCGTCGCCGGGATAGGGGCCGGCGATCTCGTCGGGGATCTCGACGGAGCCGGTGGCGCCGGCGCTCGTGGTGGCGCCAACGGTCGTCGCGGTGCCGGCGCCGCAGGCCGCCGCACCGAGCGCCACCGCACCGAGGCCGACGGCGCGCAGCATCCGCCGCCGGCCCATCAGGGTGCCCAGGTCGAAGCCGAGGCCCTGGTCCTGGACCTCCTCGTCGGGCCGGGGCAGCGGCCGGCCCTCGTACCGGGGCGTCTCGCGGGCGGACGGGCGTGTCACGGGTCCTCCTGGTCGTTCGGGATGACGCAACGGTACGAACCCGACCCGGGTGACGACCCGGAGGAACCTGTCCTTTCGCTGTGCGGAGGTCAGGGCATGCTCGGGCGGGTCGACGGCGGGACGATCGTCGCCCCGAGCTGCAGCAGCCGCTGGAGGTCCTGCGCGGTCCGCCAGATCTGCTCGACGCGCCCGTCGGCGATCCGGAACACGAAGGTCGCCGCGAACACCTGCTCGACCCCGGCGGCGGGCACGCCCAGGAACTCGTCCTGCTCGCAGTGGTTGGTCGCGCGGACGACCACCCGGTCGCCCTCGGCGATCACGTCCTCGACGGCCCAGTGCTGCCGGATCCGCCCGAACGACGCGACCAGCGCGCGGATGCCGTCGGGCCCCGGCGGAAGGCCGGGCGGGCCGCCGGCCATCGACCAGGTGGGCGACGCGGTGCGGCAGAGCTCCTCGACGTCGCCCGCGGAGATCAGGTCGAGCCAGTGCACGGCGAGCTCCTTCGGCGTGGCCGGTGCGGCTGGGGCCGGGGCCGGGGCTGTGGTGGTCATGTCGGGTCCTCTCTCGCGTCGGATGACGGGGAGAGCGTGGCCCGGCGGCCCCGTGACGCTCATCGGTGGGCGCTGCCCATATCGGCGGCGTACCGCTGCCCACAGCGGGCCGACCGACCACCGATCGTCGCGACCGATGGGCCCGAACGGGCGCCCGATCGGCGGTGATGATGTGATCTGCTGGTTCCGCGGACCGCGATGGACCGCGACACTGCACAGAAACACGACGGAAGGGGTGCCAGGTGGCCGACGGCGACGCCGATCTGCCGAAGTCGATCCAGGGTGAGCAGCTGGAGGAGCCGGGGATCGTCCGGGCCTCGGACGAGGACGTCGACCTCTACGTCGACCGCGTCTCCGACGAGGTCCTGGCGTGCCGGGAACGCGGCCGCCACCTGTTCCCCACGATCCGGCAGGCGGGGATCCACTTCACCGAGGTGGACGACGAGGGGTTGTTCGTCCGACGCCTCACCTGCACGTGCTGCCTGCTCGCCGTCAAGGTGGAGAGGTGGGAGGGCGTGCGGCAGCGGGGTCGGACCCGGTTCTACCGGGTGGCCTCCAACCTCGAGTACCGGACCGGTCCGGACGGGCAGACCTACCTCGCGGAGACCGGTCGCGGCCGCATGACACCGCGCCAGATCGGCGACTCGGTGGCCTCGAAGGCGCTGGCGGGCCAGACCCTCACCTCGCTGCGCAAGGCGGCGAAGGAGGCCGCGAAGGAGGCCGCCAAGGAGGCCGCCAAGGAGGCCGGCGGCCCGGCAGGGCGGAAGCGCGCCGCCCGGGCCACGACCGAGGCGGGCTGATCGATGGGCATCAGGGAGATCCGGTACTGCGACCTCACGGGCTCCGAACAGGACGTCGAGTCGCACGAGCTGAACATCGACCAGATGCGGGTGCAGATCGACCTGGCGGCCCCGGAGTACCGCAAGCTGCTGGGGCTGCTGCAGCCCTACATCGAGGCCGGCCGGGTCGACGCGTCGATCCCGGACCTGCGGTCGGCCACGAAGCGCGGCGGGAGCGGCCAGGTCAGCACGAGCACCGGGCTCACCGCCGAGGAGCGCGAGCAGCTGCGGCAGTGGGCCGAGGACAAGGGGATCGAGGTCCCGTCCAACAACCGGTTCAAGCGGTCGCTGGTCGAGCAGTGGCGAGAGGAGCGGGCGGCGGAGCAACCGGCCTGACCGGGTCGGCGGCCCCGGTCGTGTGGCTGCGTGATGCTCGAGGGCATGCAGCCGGGGCCGCACCGCACCGGGCGGTGTCCCGCGACCGTGGCCGCCGGACACCGCCCGACGGCGATCGTCAGGTCCGGGCGGGGGTGGACGCCTCCGTCGACTCGCCCAGGTCGATGGTGGCGGTCTCGCGCAGGGCGAGGATGCAGGCGATCGTGACCACGCACCCGGCCGCGATGATGATCGAGACCGTGGTCGTGCCGCCGCCCCCGGCGAGGACCGAGGCGAACACGACGGGCGCGACGCCCGCGCCGATCCCCGCGATCTGGTAGCCGAGCGAGGCGCCGGTGTAGCGGGCCCGCGTGGAGAACAGCTCCGTGTACAGCGCGGCGAGCGGGCCGTACATGCACGCGTGCACCACACCCTGCCCGACGACGACGGCGACCGCGAGCAGGAACGTCGAGCCGCTGTCGATCAGCGGGAACAGCAGGAACGCCCAGACGGCCATGGCGACCGCGCCGGCGAGGACCAGCGGGCGGCGGCCGAAGCGGTCCGACAGCGCGGAGAACCCGATGATGCCGGCGATCGCGGCGACCGACGAGACGGTGAGCGCGTTGAGCACGGTCTGCCGGGGGAAGCCGGCCTGGACGGCGTAGGAGATGACGAAGGTCGTCAGCGTGCCCTGCGCGACGAAGGCGCCGAAGCCGACACCGATCGACAGGAGCAGGTTGCGCGGGTGGTTGCGCAGCACGTCGAGCAGCGGCGGCGCGGCGGGCTTCGTGCGGGCGGCCTCGGCGAACACCGGCGTCTCGGTGACCCGTGCCCGGACGAACAGGCCGACGGCGAGCAGCACGACGCTGAGCAGGAACGGGATCCGCCAGCCCCAGGTGAGGAAGGCCTGCTCGCCGGTCGCGCCGGCCGACACCGCCAGGACCAGGGTGGACAGCACCATGCCGCTGGGCGCGCCGGCGTTGGTGAAGCTCGCCCACAGCCCGCGCCGCGAGGTGGCGTGCTCGGCGGACATGAGCACCGCGCCGCCCCACTCGCCACCGACCGCGACGCCCTGGACCACGCGCAGCAGCACGAGCAGGACCGGAGCCCAGGCGCCGATCTGCGCCGACGTGGGTAGCAGGCCGATGAGGGTGCTGCCCACGCCCATCAGCGTCATGCTCAGCACGAGCATCCGCTTGCGGCCCAGGCGGTCGCCGAAGTGTCCGAACAGGATCCCGCCGAGCGGCCGGGCGAAGTACCCGGTGGCCAGCGTGCCGAAGCTGGCGACCGTCCCGACCAGCGGGTCGAGGTTCGCGAAGAAGACCTTGTTGAACACGACGGCCGAGGCCGTGGCGTAGAGCAGGAAGTCGTAGTACTCGATCACGCTGCCGAGGTAGCTCGACAGCACGGCCCGGCGCAGCTGGCTGCGCGGGTGCGGCTGCGGGTGCGTCATTGCTGTGCCCTGTCTGCTGGATGACCGGCCCGGGATCCGGGCGCGTCGATGGGCGCCGATAGTAAGGAGCTTGATACCCGAGGTCAATGGCTGACCGGTCTCAGGTTTCCGAATACTCTCGCGGCATGACCCAGTCAGCGGCCCGTCCGGCCGGCCGGCGCGGCCAGCGCCTGACCTACCTGGTGAAACGGCTCGAGATGGCCGAGCGCGCGCGGATGGAGGAGGTGCTGCGGCCGCTCGGGGTCACGCTGCACCAGTACACCGCGCTGAGCATCCTCGAGGCCCGCGAGGGGCTGTCGTCGGCCCAGCTGGCGCGCCGGCACGTCGTCACGCCGCAGGCGATGCACCAGCTGATCGCGACCATGGAGCGCGACCGGCTCATCGAGCGGCGCCCGGACGAGGCGAACCGGCGGATCCTGCGGGCGTGGCTGACGGGGCACGGCGTACAGGTGCTGAAGGAGTGCCACCGGGCGGTCGACGACGTCGAGGAGCGGATGCTCTCCACGCTCACCCCCGAGGAGGCCCTGGCCTTCGGCAGTGCGCTCGAGCGGTGCCTGGAGTCGCTGACCGTCCCGCCGGGAGGTGACGTCGTCCCGTCCCCTTGACTCGATATCAAGCTCCTTGCTATTACTTCGGTGTCAAGGAGCTTGAGCACAAGTGGGCTCCATGGTCCCGATCGACCCGGCCGCACCAACGGTGGTGGACTCATGAACCCGACACTCGTCGCCGGCCCCAACGCGGGCCTGGGGACCTGGCCCGCGCGGCGGGCCCGGATCACCCCGGACCGCGTGGCGCTGAGCGACCCGCAGCGCTCGCTCACCTACGCCGGGCTCGCGGACCGCGTGGCCCGCTACGCCGGGGCGCTGCGCCGGCTCGGCGTGGGCCCGGGGGACCGGGTCGCCTACGCGGGGGTGAACGCCGTCGAGGTGTTCGAGACCTTCTTCGCGACGTGGCTGCTCGGGGCGATCGCGGTCCCGCTCAACCACCGCCTCTCCGGGCCCGAGATCCGGTTCATGCTGGAGGACTCGGGGGCGTCCGTCCTGGTGCACAGCGCCGACACGGACGCGCTGGTCGCCTCCGCGATCGGCGCGCGCCCGGCCGCGCTGCGCCACGTCGTCGCGGTGCACGGCGGCGCCGACCGCCTCGACTACGAGGCCGAGATCGCCGCCGGTCCGGAGCTCGCGGCCGAGCCCGCGGTCTCCCTCGACGACCCGGCGTTGATCCTCTACACGTCCGGGACGACGGGCCGGCCGAAGGGCGCCGTGCTGACCCACGGCAACCTGACCTGGAACACCGTCAACTTCCTCGCCCACGTCGACGTGCTGAGCACCGACCGGGCGCTGTGCATCGCCCCACTGTTCCACTGCGTCGGGCTCGGGCAGGTCACGCTGCCCACGCTGTTCAAGGGCGGCAGCGTGGAGGTGCTGCCCAAGGCCGATCCCGGGCTGGTCCTGGAGCGGATCTCCACCGGCCGGATCACCGGTTTCTCGGCGGTGCCGACGATGCTGCAGATGATGTGCGAGCACCCCGGCTGGGCGGCCGCCGACCTGGGCTCGCTGACCCTCGTGCAGTACGGCGGGTCGCCGGTGCAGGAACGCGTGGCGCGGGCCTGGCTGGACCGCGGGGTGCGGCTGATCCAGGGCTACGGCATGACCGAGGCGGCGCCGGGGGTCTACATGAGCACCCACGAGGGCACCGCCGCGCACCCGACGGCGGTCGGCGTGCCGCACTTCTTCACCGACGTCGCCCAGCTGCGCGACGGGCGTCCCGAGCTGCCCGGCGGGGAGCCGGCGGAGCTGGTGGTGCGCGGGCCGCACGTGTTCGCGGGGTACTGGAACCTGCCCGCGGAGACGGAGAACAGCCTGGTCGACGGCCAGTGGTTCCGGACCGGCGACGTGCTGCGGGTCGAGGCGGACGGGTGGGCGCACGTCGTCGACCGCGTCAAGGACATGTACATCTCGGGCGGGGAGAACGTCTATCCCGCCGAGGTGGAGGCCGTCGCGGTGCAGCTCCCCGCGGTGGCCGAGTGCGCCGTGGTCGGGGTGGCCGACCCGCGGTGGGGCGAGGTCGGCGTGGCCTACGTCCAGGTGCGCGAGGGGGCGGCCCTCACCGAGACCGAGCTGCGGGCCCACCTGGAGTCCGGGCTGGCCCGGTACAAGGTGCCCCGGTACGTCGAGTTCGTGGCGGAGCTGCCGCGCAACGCCACCGGCAAGATCCGCCGGGTGGACCTGCGCCGGCGCGCGGCGGACGAGCATCCGATCGAACGGGTCGCGGCGGGGTCGCGGCCGGAGGGAGCGTCATGACCAACGCCGCAGAGCCGGCCGGGCGGCCCGGCACCGCGCCGGGCGAGGGGATCGAGGCCCTGTTGCCGAAGTCGTTGCAGGTCGAGCGGCACGGGGACGTCGCCGTGCTCCGGCTGACCCGGGCGGCCAAGCGCAACGCGCTCGACGACCCGACCGTGCTGGGCATCGAGACCTTCTTCAGCGCGCCGCCCGCCGGGGTGAAGGCCGTGGTGCTCGACGCCGAGGGCGACCACTTCTGCGCCGGTCTGGACCTGTCCGAGCTGACCGAGCGGGACGCGTTCGAGGGCCTCGAGCACTCGATGATGTGGCACCGCGCGTTCGAGCGGATGGAGCGCGGCAGGCTCCCGGTCGTCGCCGTCCTCAAGGGCGCGGTGATCGGCGGCGGGCTGGAGCTGGCGTCGGCCACGCACCTGCGGGTGGCCGAGTCGACCGCGTTCTACGCCCTGCCCGAGGGGCAGCACGGGCTGTTCGTCGGCGGCGGCGGGTCGGTGCGGGTGCCGCGGCTCATCGGGGCGCACCGGATGGCGGACATGATGCTCACCGGCCGGGTCCTCGACGCCGAGGAGGGCCAGGCGCTCGGGCTGTCGCACTACCTCGTCGGGCCGGGGGAGGGGCTCGCCACGGCGGTCGAGCTGGCGCAGAAGATCGCGAAGAACTCCCCGGTCACGAACTTCGCGGTGCTGCAGGCGCTGCCGCGGATCGCCGAGGCGAACCCGGCCGAGGGCTACCTGATGGAGTCGATGATGGCCGCGCTGGCGGGCAGCAGCGAGCAGGCGCAGGAGCGGATGCGCGCCTTCCTGGCGGGCCGCGGCGGACGGGTCCGCCGATGACCGGGCCCGACTCCCCGGACCTGCTGCGCCCCGTCGCCGACGACGTCCGGGAGACCACTGAGATCGGCCGCTTCCTGGCGTGGCTGGAGAGGGACCGCGGGCTGGCGTTCGAGGACTACACGTCGTTGCACCGCTGGTCGGTCGACGACCCGGAGGCCTTCTGGTCCGCGGTCGCCGGGTTCTTCGGCGTCCGGTTCGCCACGCCGCCGGAGCGGGTCCTCGGCCGGCGGGAGATGCCGGGGGCCGAGTGGTTCCCGGGCGCGACCCTCAACTACGCCGAGCACGCCGTCGGCCTGCTCGACACCGGCGCCGACGACGGCGAGGTGGCGGTCCTCGCGTACTCGCAGACCCGCGACCGGCAGGAGCTGACCTGGGGCGGGCTGCGCGCGCAGGTCGCCCGCGCCCGCGCCGGGCTGGAACGGCTCGGCGTCGGGCGGGGCGATCGCGTGGTCGCCTACCTGCCGAACATCCCGGAGACGCTCGTCGCGTTCCTGGCCACCGCGAGCATCGGGGCGGTGTGGGCGAGCTGCGCCCCCGAGTTCGGCGCCCGCAGCGTGATCGACCGGTTCGGGCAGATCGAGCCCACCGTGCTGCTCACGGTGTCGGGGTACGGCTACGGCGACAAGGCGATCGACCGCCGCGCGCAGGTGGCGGAGATCCGGGCCGGGCTGGCGACGGTCGAGCACGTCGTGCACGTCCCCTACGGCCCCGACGACCTGCCCGGCGCCCTCGCCTGGGCGGACCTGCTGGCCGAGCCCGGCGACCTCGCGTTCGACCCGGTCCCCTTCGCGCACCCGCTGTACGTGCTGTTCTCCTCGGGGACCACCGGCAAGCCCAAGGCGATCGTGCACTCGCACGGCGGGATCCTGCTGGAGCACCTGAAGAACCACGGGCTGAGCTGGGACCTCCGCGCGGGCGACCGGATCCTCTGGTTCTCCACCACCGCGTGGATGATGTGGAACGCGCTGGTCTCGTCGCTGCTGGTGCGCGCGTCGATCGTGATGATCGACGGGAACCCGCTGTTCCCGGACATCCGCTGGCAGTGGCGGCTCGCGGCCGAGACCGGGGCCACGCTGATGGGCGCGAGCCCCGGCTACCTGATGGCCTGCCGCGCCGAGGGCGTGCGGCCCGCGCGAGAGTTCGACCTGTCGCGGGTGCGGCAGATCGGGGCGGCCGGCAGCCCGCTGCCGCCCGAGGGCTACCGCTGGGTGGCGGACGAGTTCGGGCCGGACGTGCTGCTCAACGTCGGCAGCGGCGGCACGGACGTCTGCTCCGGGATCGTGCAGGGCAGCCCGCTGCAGCCGGTCTGGGTCGGCGAGATCTCCGGGCCCTGCCTCGGCGTCGACGCGCAGGCCTTCGACGAGAAGGGTGAGCCGGTCGTCGGCGAGCTGGGTGAGCTGGTGATCACGACCCCGATGCCGTCGATGCCGATCGGTTTCTGGGGCGACGCGGACGGCACCCGTTACCGAGGCACCTACTTCGACCGGTACCCGGGCGTGTGGCGGCACGGGGACTGGGTGCGCTTCTCGCCGTGGGGCGGCGCGGTGATCGCCGGCCGCTCCGACGCCACGCTGAACCGCGGCGGCGTCCGGCTGGGCACCGCCGAGTTCTACCGGGTGGTCGAGGAGCTGCCCGAGGTCGTCGACAGCCTGGTCGTGCACCTCGAGGACCCGGCCGGGGGCAACGGGGAGCTGCAGCTCTACGTCCAGCTGGGCGAGGGCGTCGCGCTCGACGACCCGCTGCGCCGGCGGATCTCCACCGCGCTGCGGACCGAGCTGTCTCCGCGGCACATCCCGGACCGGATCGAGGAGGTGCCGGTGGTGCCGAAGAACCGGACGGGCAAGAAGCTCGAGCTGCCGGCGAAGAAGATCCTGCTCGGCGCCGCGCTCGACGACGTGGCGAGCCGGGACGTGCTCGCCGACCCGACCTCGCTCGACCCGTTCGTCGCGCTGGCCGCCGGGAGCCGGGCGTGAGCGCGGCGGGGGTGGACCGGGTCGCCGTCGTCGGCACCGGGGTGATCGGGATCAGCTGGGCGGCGCACTTCCTGGCCCGCGGGCTCGACGTCGTCGCGACCGACCCGTCGCCGGGTGCCGAGGAGCGGTTGCGGGCGGAGGTGGCGGCGCTCTGGCCGACCCTCGCCCCGGTCGACGGGGCGACGCCCGAGCGGCTGGCGTTCACGGCCGACCCGGCCGAGGCCGTCGCCGACGCGGACTTCGTGCAGGAGAACGGCCCCGAGCGCGAGGACGTCAAGCACGAGCTGTTCGCGGTGCTCGACAAGGCCGCGCGGCCCGACGTCGTGCTGGCGTCGAGCTCGTCGGGGCTGCTGGCCTCGGCGATCGCCCGTGGCTGCCCGGCGCACCCGGAGCGGGTGGTGATCGGGCACCCGTTCAACCCGCCGCACGTGATCCCACTGGTCGAGGTGGTGCCGGGGGAGCGGACCGCCGAGGAGGCGGTGACACGGGCGCTCGCCTTCTACACCGCCGTCGGCAAGAAGCCGATCCGGCTGCGCCAGGAGCTGCCCGGCCACGTGGCGAACCGGCTGCAGGCCGCGCTGTGGCAGGAGGCGTACTCGCTGGTCGAGCGGGGTGTCGCGTCCGTCGCGGACATCGACACCGCGATCTCCCACGGGCCGGGGCTGCGGTGGGCGGTGCTCGGGCCGTTCGCCAACCAGCACCTGTCCGGCGGGCCGGGCGGGATCGCGCACGTCCTGGAGCACCTCGGCCCGCCGACCGAGAGGTGGTGGCGCGACCTGGGGCAGGTCACGCTGACCCCGGAGCTGGTCGCGACCCTCGTCGCCGGCGTCGACGCCGAGCTCGCCGGGACCGACCCGGCCGAGCTGGCCGCCCGCCGGGACGCCGTCCTGCACACCCTGCTCGACGCGAAGGGCCGGACCGAGCTGCCGTGAACGGGCCCTCCGGCCCTCGTCGGGCGGCCGGGTGGGCCGGGACAGTGGCGGGATGACGACGGTCCGGGAGACCCAGCCGGTGCTGACGGGGGCGAGGGTCCGGCTGCGCCCCTGGGCCGCGGACGACGCCGACGCGGTCTTCGCCGCCTGCCAGGACGCCGAGATCCAGCGCTGGACCACGGTGCCGTCGCCCTACACCCGCGACGACGCGGTCGGCTACGTCACGAGGTTCGCCCCGCGGGCCTGGGAGCAGGGCGACGCGGTGTTCGCGATCGTCGACGCCGCGACCGGCGAGCCGGTGGGCAGCATCGGCGCGCACGGGGTCCGCGGCGGGACGGCGAACATCGGGTACTGGGTCGCCGCGGCCGCCCGCGGGCGGGGGCTGGCCCGCGACGCCCTGCGCACGCTCGCGCGCTGGTGCCTGCGGGAGGTCGGGGTCGCCCGGGTCGAGCTGGAGGTCGACCCCGCCAACACGGGGTCGCGGCGGGTCGCGGAGGCCGCCGGCTTCACCGCGGAGGGCACGCTGCGGCGCCGGCTCGTCGTGCGCGGGCGGCGGATCGACGTCGTCATGTACTCCCTGCTGCCCGACGACGGCGCCGCGGCGGCCTTGTGACCCGTCAGGCCGGGACGGCCACGGCGACCCCGGTGCGCCCGCCGTCGACGTCGACGACGGTGCCGTGGGTGAACCACGACTCGTCGGAGGCCAGGTGGACCGCGGCCGCGGCGATCGCGTCGGGGTGGCCGGGCCGGCCGGCGGGGGTGCCGAGCATCAGGGACTCGCCGGGGAACACCTCGTCGGGGCCGAGGTCCGGGGGCCGGATCACGCCGGGGGACACCGCGTTGACGCGCACACCGCGGGGCCCGAACTCGGCGGCCCACGCCCGGGTCAGGGTCTCGAGCGCGCCCTTGGTCGAGGCGTAGAGCGCGCCGCTCGGCACGCCGAGGCGTGCGACCCAGGAGCCGAGGTTGATCACCGCGCCACCACCGGCCTCGATCATCCCGGGCACCACGGCCTGGGTGAGGAAGAAGGCGGCCTTGACGTTCACGCCGTAGACGCGGTCGAACGTGGCCTCGTCGGCCGAGAGCGTGGTGGCGGGCGGGAAGATGCCGGCGTTGTTGACGAGGACGTCGAGCCGGCCGCCGACGCGCTGCGCCGCCTCCGCGGCCAGTGCGTGGGAGGCCGCGGTGCTCCCGTCGAGATCGGCCCGCACGAAGTCGGCACGGCCGCCGCCCTCCTCGGCGGCGGCCACGACCGCCTTGCCGCGCGCCTCGTCGCGGCCGGAGACCACGACGTGGGCGCCCTCGGCGGCGAAGGCCAGGGCGACCGCGCGCCCGATGGTGCCGGTGGAACCGGTGACGAGGGCGGTCCGGCCCTCGAGTCGTCCGTGGGATCGAGTCACGGCGGCGACGCTAGGCCGGGTTTTTTGGACCAGCAAGTCCAGAAATCAGAGGGCGCCGGCCTGGCGCAGGCGGCCGATCTCGTCGGCGACCATCACGATCTCCGCGATCCGGCCGTCCGGCGCGAGGGTGAGGACGTCGACCACGGTCAGGGAGAGGCGCTTCCCGGTCGGGGCGAGCTCCCCGACCGCGGTCGACCACGGGCCGGTGTGGTCGGCGATCAGCCGGAACGCCACGGCGAGCTTGCCCGGCGCCTCCACCACCTCCAGCACCTCGCGCTCGTGCCCGGTGAAGGCCGCGTGCAGCGCGCGGGCGCGGTCCACCATCTCGGCGAGGCCGATCGACGTGCCGTTGACCAGTACGGGATCGGTGTAGAGGGCGGCGAAGTCGGCCTCGGGGTCGGGCCGGGTGTCCGGCGGGACGGCCCAGAGGGCGAGCAGGCGGTCGACGGTCACGGGTCCTCCTCGGATCGGCTGACGAGGAGATGCTGCCCGTCGCGAGAGCCGCGCGGATCGGTAGGAGATGCCCAGTTCGGACGATGGGGCCGCCGAGATCCGCTATCACGATCGGGGGATGGAGCTGCTCGAGCGCGAGCGGGAGCTCGCGGAGCTGGAGGCCGCGCTGGCCGCGGCGGCCGGCGGTGCGGGCGAGGTCGTGTTCGTGCACGGCGAGGCCGGCATCGGCAAGACGAGCGTGGTCCGGGCCTTCCGCCGCCGCCTGGCCGGCCGGGCCCGTGCCTTCCTCGGGGCCTGCGACGACCTGCTCTCGCCGCGCACGCTCGGCCCGCTGCGCGACGCCGCCCCGAAGGGCGGCCCGCTGGCGACGGCCCTGGCCGCGGGCGACCGGGACGCGGTCTACGACGCGGTGCTCGACCTGCTCGGCGCGGACGCGTCGCCGGCGGTGCTGGTCGTCGAGGACGTGCACTGGGCGGACGAGCCCACGCTCGACGTCCTGCGCCACGTCGGGCGGCGGATCGCCGACCTGCCCGCGATGCTCCTGCTGACCTACCGCGACGACGAGCTGGGCCCCGACCACCCGTTGCGCCCGGTCCTCGGGGCCCTGCCCGCCTCGCGGAGGCTCCCGCTGACCGGCCTCTCCCGGGGTGCGGTGGCGACGCTCGCCGGGGGTACGACCGCGACCTCGGCCGCGCTCTACCGGCTGACCGGCGGGAACCCGTTCTTCGTCACCGAAGCCGTCGCGGCGGGGCCGGACGCGGTGCCCGCCACCGTCGTCGACGCGGTGCTGGCCCGGGCCCGGGGGCTGCCGCCGGACGCGGTCGCCGCACTGGAGCAGCTCGCCGTCGTCCCGTCGGGGGCGGGGCTGCCGCTGGCCCGGGCCCTGCTCGGCGACCTGTCGGTGCTCGCCCCCGCCGAGCGCGCCGGGATCCTCGAGGTGCACCCGGGTGCGGTGACCTTCCGGCACGAGCTCGCGCGCCGCGCGGTCGAGGGCTCCCTCCCCGCGACGCGGCGGATGGCCCTGCACGCCGCCGTCCTGCAGGCCCTGCTGACCGACGACGAGCCGGACCTCGCCCGGGTCGTGCACCACGCCGCCGGCGCCGGCGACGACGTCGCGCTGGCCGAGTACGCGCCCCCGGCCGCCCGCCAGGCGGCCGCCGCCGGTGCGCACCGCCAGGCCGCCGCGCTGTACGAGCAGGCCCTGCGCACCGCGCTCCCCGACGCGGAGCGGGCCGCGCTGCTGGAGGACCTGGCCTGGACGCACTTCCACGGCAACGACCGGCCGGGCGCGGTCCGCGCGGGCACCGAGGCGGTGGCGCTGCGCGAGCGGCTCGGCGAGCCCGCCGCGCTCGGGCAGGCGCTGAGCACCCTGGCACTGCAGCAGTGGGCCGCCCTGCAGATCGACGACGGCCTCCGGTCGGTCGAGCGGGCCGTCGCGTCGCTGCGCCCGGGCGGCGACTCGTTCGCGCTGGCCTTCGCCCTGACCTACCGCGCGGTGATCCTGGTGAACCTGGACCGCGAGCGCGAGGGGCTGGAGGCCGCGGACGAGGCGCTCGCCCTGGGCGGGCGGCTCGGCCTGGCCCCGCTGCGACCCACCGGCCTGATCTACCGGGGCCGCGCGCGGTGGCAGCTCGGCGACCCCGGTGGCCGCGAGGACGTGCTGGCCGGGATCGCGCTGGCCGAGGAACTCGGCCGGCTCGACGACGTCGTCATGGGCCACACGAACCTCGCCTCGCTGTTCTGGCGCTACGCCCGGTACGCGGAGCTGGAGGAGGTGCTCGAGGTGAACCGGCGGCAGATCGACGTCACCGAGCACACCACGCACGACCGCGTGGTGCGTTCCTTCGGCGCCCGGCTCACGGCACTGCGCGGGAACTGGGCCGAGGCCGACGCGGAGCTGCGGTGGGGGCTCGACGGCGTCGACGGCGGCGGGATGGTCGCCCGGCAGGCCCTGCCCACGCTGGCCCAGATCGCCGTGCGGCAGGGCAGCGCCGAGGCGCCCGAGCTGCTGGAGACGGCCTGGGCGAACGCCGAGAGCGCCCGCGCCCTGCCCGCGACTGTCGCCACCGCGGTCGCGGAGGCCGAGCAGGCGTGGCTGACCGGGCGGGACTCCCTCGCCGACCACGCGCGCGCCCTGCTCGCGCGGACCGGGGGCCCGGGGCGGGAGCGGGAGCGGGGCGAGCTCCTGCGCTGGCTGCACCGGCTGGGCGACGCGGTCGCCCCCTTCCCCGGATGCCCCGACGAGTACGCTGCCGGGCTGCGCGGCGACTGGCGGGCGGCGGCGGCCGCGTGGGAGCACATCGGAGCCCCGTACGAGCGCGCCCTCGAGCTGACCGGGTCCGGCGAGCCCGGCCCCACCCTCGAGGGCCTTGCGGTGCTCGACGCCCTCGGTGCCCGCCCGGCCGCCGCGCTCGTCCGGGCCCGGCTGCGCGGGATGGGCGTGCACCGGGTCCCGCGCGGACCCCAGCAGGCCACCCGCGAGAACCCGGCCGGCCTCACCGACCGCCAGCTGGAGATCCTCCGGCTGGTCGCCGCCGGGCGGACCAACTCCGAGATCGCGGCGACCCTCGTGCTGTCGGTGCGGACCGTCGACCACCACGTCTCGGCGGTGCTGCAGAAGCTGGGCGTGGCGTCCCGCCGGGACGCGGCGCAGGCGCTGGCCGCCTTGGAGGTGCCGGACTGAGCGGGGCGCCGCTCACGCCGCGTCGCCCGCCCGGACCGGGTGGAGGCCCGGAGACCAGTCGGGTCGTGCGCCGGCGGGCAGCGGGGCCGCGAGGATCTCGTCGGCCACCCGCATCGTGAGCCGGCCGCCGCCGAAGCGGTGCCCGAAGTCCTGCCAGGCCAGCAGCTCGCGGTGCAGCAGCTCGCCGACCGGGCCGGGGTGGGTGCGCAGGGCGCGGGCCGCGGCACGGCGCAGGCGGGACGCCTCGGCGGGGGTCATGGGGGTCATGTCGTCCTCCTCGGATCGGAACGTCCGAAGGGTCCGTCCGCGGGGGCGCCGCCGTCGTCGGCGACGGGCACCCATCTCGGCACCTGCCCATGCCCACCCGCACGGGCATGGGTAGGTGGCCGGCCGAGATGGGTGGTCGTCGCCGATGGGCGGACCCGCCGCTCCCGGGCACGGTCTGTCGTGTCGGGCCGGACCCGCCGGCCGCGAGACCAGGACCGAGGAGCACGCCATGAGCCAGACCGTCACCGACACCGTCCGCAACGGCGTCGACACCGCGACCATGTTCGCCACGCTCGACGCCATCAAGGCCCAGCCGGAGATCGCGCAGTTCCGGTTCCGCGCCACCAACACCTGGATCGACGGCGCGCACAACCGCTCGACGATCAAGGGCTTCTACGCCGCCTGCGCCGAGGACACGTCGCGCACCGAGGCCTTCACCCTCGACGCCGGCGAGCCGGCGATCCTGCTGGGCACCGACACCGGCCCCAACCCGGCCGAGTTCCTGCTGCACGCCCTCGCCGCGTGCGTCACGACCTCGCTGGTCTACTCCGCCGCCGCCCGCGGTGTACGGCTGACCTCGGTGTCCTCGACGCTCGAGGGCGACCTCGACGTGCAGGGCGCGATGGGCGTCAACACCGAGGACTACCGCAACGGCTTCGAGCGCATCCGGATGACCGTGACCATCGCGGGCGACGCGCCGCCGGAGAAGCTGCGCCAGGTCGTCGAGCGGGGCCGCGACCGGTCCGTCGTGTTCGACTCGGTGACCAACGGCGTGCCGGTGGACCTCGAGGTCGTCACCGCCTGAGCCGCAGGTGGCCGGGCGCGCCGAGGGGTCGCCCGGCCACCTGCCCGTCATGACCCGGAGGTCCGTCATGGACTCGTACGACGCGATCGTCGTGGGCGCCCGGTGCGCCGGCTCCGCGACCGCGATGCTGCTGGCCCGGGCCGGGCTCGACGTCCTGCTCGTCGACCGCGCCGACCCTGCCCGGGACACCCTCTCCACCCACGCGCTGATGCGCGGCGGGGTGGTCCAGCTCGAACGCTGGGGCCTGCTCGACGCGATCGTCGCGGCCGGGACGCCGCCGGTCGCCACCACGACCTTCCACTACGGACCCGAGGCCGAGGTCGTCGAGATGGCCGCGCCGCTCTACGCGCCGCGCCGGACCGTGCTCGACGCGGTGCTGCTCGACGCCGCGCAGTCGGCCGGCGCGACCGTGCGGCTCGGGGTGGACGTGACCGGCCTGCTCCGGCGCGACGACCGCGTGTCCGGCGTCGAGGCGCGGGTGCGCGGCGGGGGGACACTGCGCGCCCGCGCCCCGCTGACCGTCGGCGCGGACGGGGCCCGCTCGACCATGGCGACGCTGGTCGGCGCCGGGACCGTGCGCCGCGGCCGGGCCGCGAGCGCGATCGTCTACGGGTACTTCCCGGCGCCGAGCCCCGGGTACGAGTGGTTCTACGTCCCCGGGGCGACCGCCGGGATCATCCCGACCAACGACGGCCTGGCGTGCGTGTGGGCCGGGATGCCGCCCGCCGAGTTCGCCGCGGCCCGGCCCCGCGGGCTCGACGTGCTGTTCGACGAGGTGTTCGGCCGGGCCGCGGGCGTCGCGCTGGGGGAGCGGCAGGGCCCGCTGCGCGGGTTCCCCGGCGCACCCGCGGTGCTGCGCACCCCGACCGGGCCGGGCTGGGCGCTGGTCGGCGACGCCGGGTACTTCAAGGACCCGCTCACCGCGCACGGCATCACCGACGCGCTGCGCGACGCCGAGCTGCTCACCCGCTCGGTCCTGGGCGAGCTCGACTATGGCCGCACCCGCGACCACGTGTCCCGGCTGCTGTTCTCGGTGGCCGAGGAGATCGCGGGGTACCGCTGGGACCTGCCGGAGATCCGCGCGCTGCTGCGCGCGGAGAGCGCGGCGATGCGGCCCGAGGTGCGTCTCCTGCGCCGGCTCGACGAGCGGGACACGGTGGGGGAGGTGGCGGCGTGATCGGCGTGGTCAGCGACCGGGACCGGCTGCTGCTCGCCCTCACCGAGCTCGTCCGGTACGGCGTGGCCGCGGCGGAGTCGCTGCCGGGCGCCGCCGACGAGGCCCGCGAGCGGCTGCTCGTGGACCTGTGGACGCGGGCGCCCGAAGCCCTCGGGTCGTACGCCTTCTGGCTCCGCACCGACGAGACCCGCTTCGGGCCCGACGGCACGCTGCGGGGCGACCTCCCGCTCCACACCAGCGACGACGTCCACGAGCCGGTGCAGTTCCTCCTCGCCCGCGCGGGCTTCGAGGTGCACACCTCCGGCACGGAGCTGCTGGTCGGCGTTCCTCTCGCCGAGGCCGCCTGAGCTCCACCCGATCGCCGCCCCGGGATGCCGGGGCGGCGATCAGTGGTGTCCGGGGGTCGTTGTCGGTGCGCCCCCGCAGCTGCCATGCGGTGGGCGGTGGATCGGGCCGGACCAGGATCCGGCGGCCGGCGCGTGATCGTGGTTGCGGTGCACATGAGGCTGGTCGAGCTGCCGTCGGCGCACGCAAATGCCGATCATGGCGGAGGCTCGCAGTGTGCGGCGTCCCGACCCGCGCGGAGTGCACCTCCACCTCGTCTCCATGATCGCCGGAATGGTGCGTGGAGGGCTCGTAGGACCGCCACCACCGCACGGAAGCGCCGATCACGGCGCCGGCCGCACTTCGTGGCCGCGTCAGCAGCAGATGATGATCGCTCATCGCGTGCACGTGAGGCTGGTCGAACCGCCACCGCCGCACGCAGACGGCGATCACGGGCGTCGGCTCGTGATCGAGGCGCGGCTGGTCGAACTGCCGCCACCGCACCCGAGCGCCGATCGCGGGCACGGGCTCAGCGCTCCGAGAACACCGGACGCCCCGCATCGAGCGGGGCGTCCGGTGTGCGCTCAGGCGGCGAGGGCGGCGGCGAGGGCGGCGGCGGGGCGGTGTGCGGCTCGCTCGGCGATCACCTCCGCCAGGTACTGCGCGTCGACTCCGACGCCGTCGAGGAAGCTCGAGGAGCGGCGGTACTGCCAGCGCAGGCCGAGCACGTAGAGCCCGGCGGCGGCGGTGACGCCGCGGGAGTGGACGATCTCGCCGTCCATGCCGGACACGGGCGCCTCGATCCAGCCGTGGTCGCGGCCGAACCCGGTCGCCCACACCACGGCGGCGATCCCGTCCAGTGCCGGCGCCGAGCCGGGCTGCACGTCAGCGGCCGGAGGCGCGGATTCCGCGGGCACGTCCATGCCCGTCCGCGCCACGAACTCGTCGACCGCCCGCCGGAAGCGGGTCGCGTTGGCGGCGGCCTCGGTGACCGTGGTCGCCAGGTCGTCGTCGCCGAACCGGAGCCGCCCGCCCGCGCAGCCCAGCAGCCGCCCGTGCACGACGACGCCCTCGGCCGCCAGCCGCGGGACGTCCAGGTCCCGGCTTCCGCCGGCCAGTACCGCGTTGGGGGTGCGTCCGGGCGGGCCGGGCAGGGTGTCGACGGTGCGGTCCAGCATGCCGAGCCGCTCCATCCAGCAGTAGGCGTCGTGCCCGCGGTACCGGCGGGGCAGCGCCTTGTGCCGCCCGACGGCGAGGTGCACGGTCCGGCCGGCCCGGGCCAGCTCGAGGGCGATCTGCTGCCCGGACGGACCGGCGCCGACCACCAGCACCGCACCCGGCGGCAGCTGGTCGGGGTTGCGGTAGTCCGCGGTGTGCAGCTGGTGGATCCGCGCGGGAAGGTCCGCCGCCACCGCGGGGATCCGAGGCCGCGCCAGGTCCCCGGTCGCGACGACGACGTTCCGGGCGAGGAACCGGCCCGCGCTCGTCGTGAGCCGCCACCCGCCGGCGACCCGGTACAGCCGCCGGACGTCCACCCCGGTGCGCACCGGCGCGTCGAACGACCAGGCGTAGTCCTGCAGGTACCGGGCCACTTCGGCGCCGGTCATGAAGCCGCCGGGATCCGCGCCCGCGTACCGCCATCCCGGTAGCCGGGTCTGCCAGTTGGGGCTGAGCAGCCGGAACGAGTTCCAGCGGCGGCTGTGCCAGCTGTCGGCGACCCCGGCGCGTTCCAGCACGACGTGCGGCAGGCCGCGGTCGGTGAGGCAGCGGCTCATCGCGAGCCCCGCCTGTCCGGCGCCGACGACGACGGTCCCGGTCACGGTCTCGGTCATGGTGTCCTCCTGGGGATCCCGGTGTGACCACGACGCTAGGGAGCGGGGACCCGCGGGCCATCGGTGGCGAGTGCCCATCTCCGGCGGGCGATGACCCATGCGGCGCGGGGACGGAGGGTGGGCAGGTGGGCCCGCGAGATGGGCAGCCGACACCGATGGCGGGGCGGCGCCGCGCTCCTAGCGTCGATCCCGACCGAGCACCACCCCGACACCGCATCCGGGAGCCCGACATGACCGACACCCGCGACACCGCTCAGCGCACCGTTCCCCGGGTCGGTGCGACCGCGAGCCGTTCCCGGCTCGTGACACGCCGCGACATCGCGCTGTTCACCGAGATCTCCGGGGACCGCAACCCGCTGCACTACGACGAGGAGCGCGCCGCCGCGACCCGCTTCGGGGGGATCGTCGTACAGGGCGGGGTCACCACGGCGCTGCTCAACGCCGTCGTCGCCGAGGAGCTTCCCGGTCCCGGCAGCGTGTTCCTGCAGCTCGACCTGGGGTTCAAGGCTCCCGTCCGGCCCGGCGACGTGATCACCGGCAGCGTCGAGGTCACCTCCGCCCGGGAGGACAAGCCGATCACCGCCCTCGACGTCCGGGTGACCCGCGACGACGGCGTGGTGGCCGTCGAGGGCACCGCCGTCTGCTACACCGAGCCGTTGTGACCGGCGACCCGGTGACCGCGCTGGCCCCGGACCGGGACGTCGTCGCCGGCCAGGCCCGCGAGGCCGTCGCCCGGTTCGTCGCGCTGGTCCGCCGGATCGGCCCGGCCGACCCGCCCGCCGCCGGGGCCTGGTCGGTGCGCGACGTCGCGGTGCACGTGGCCTGGGCGATGGACCGGTACACCGAGTTCCTCGGCGGTGCGCCCTCGCCGGCCACCGCCGTCGAGCAGACCGCCGCGTTCAGCGCCGCCGGGATCGCCGAGGCCACCGACCGCACGCCCGAGGGCCTTGCGCGGGCCGTCGACGAGGCTGGGGAGCGGTACTTCGCCGCCGCGGCGCGGACGCAGGGCCCGGTGACCTGGCACGCGGGGCTGTCCTTGGCAGTGCCCGCCTTGCTCGGGCTCACCCTCGGCGAGGCGATGGTGCACGGGCACGACGTCGCCGTCGCGCTCGGCGAGCCCTGGGAGCTGCCGCGGGCCTGGGCACACAGCGTGTTCCGCGCAGCCCTGCCGGCGCTCCCGCTCTACGTGGACGTGGCGGCGACCGCGGGCGTGCACACCCGGATCGACGTCCGGTTGCGCGGCGACCGGGGAGCCCGGGTGGTGTTCGACGTCGCCGACGGCACGCTCACCGTCCGGCCGGCGCCCGTGACGGGCCCGGTCGACTGCCACCTCTGGGCCGATCCCGCCGCCTTCCTGCTGGTCTTCTACGGCCGGACGACGCCGGTGCGGCCGGCCCTGCGCGGGCGGATCCTCGCGTGGGGAGGCGGCCGTGGCTCGGGTTCGCGCTGCCCGGCTAGCTGCGCCGGCCGTGACGGTTCAGGAGGGGGCGCGGACCCGGCGGGCCCGGACGGCCTCCCCGCCGCCCGCCCAGTCCAGGGCCGCCTGCGCGGCGGACCGCAGCGCGGCGGCGCGACCGGCGCCGAGCGCGTCGGCCAGCTCCTGCTCGATCTCCGCGCGGATCCGCCGGGTGTCCTCGACGACCGCCGCGCCGCGCGCCGACAGCCGCACGAGCCGGACCCGCGCGTCGCGCGCGGCGGAGGTCCGTTCCAGGTAGCCGAGCCGTTCGAGCTCGGTGACGGCCTTCGAGGCCGCCTGCTGGGTGACCCCCATCCGCTCGGCGATCTCGCCGATGGGCCGAGGGCCCTCGACGATGTGCTGGACGACGAAACCGTGCGACACCCTGATCTCCGGGTGGCCGGCGGCGTGCACCCGGCGCAGCGCCTCGGCGTTGAGCGCGAGGCCGGCGAGGTGCACCGCCGTCACGAGGTCGAGCTCCATACACCCAACTCTAGTTGTGTAACCGCGGTTGTGCATCTACCGTGGTCGACATGTCCGAGCTCGCCGAGTTCGTCGCGATCGCCCACCGCATCGTCTGGTGCACGCTCGCGACCGTCGACGCCCGTGGCCGTCCCCGTTCCCGGGTCGTGCACCCGCTGTGGACGGTCGAGGCCGACGCAAGCCTCGTCGGGCGGGTGACGAGCCGGCGCTCGTCGCCGAAGTCCGCGCACCTCGCCGCCCACCCCTACGCCTCGTGCTCGTACTGGGACCGGCAGCACGACGTCGCCGTCGCCGAGTGCCACGCGGAGTGGGACCCGGAGCCGGCCCGCTCCTGGCACCTGTTCACCGAACCGGACCCGCCCGTCGGGTTCGACCCGGCCGCGATGTTCGCCGGCGGCCTCTCCTCGCCCGACGCCGGGATCGTCGTGCTGCGGCCGTGGCGGGTGCGGTGGGGACGCGCCGCGGAGCTCGCCGCGGGCGCGAGACCCACCGTCCGGAGTCTCGGCGCCGCAACGAGTGACAGGTGTCACCGCTGATGTAACGCGGGTGGTCCCGTGCCGAGCGTCTTCCTGCGGGCAACGGAAGGGCACGCGGATGGCGACGAGCGAGCGTCCGGAGGGACGGGACGAGGACGCCCGGGCCCGGGCCGGCGACTCGCAGGCCCGGCGGGACTCCCGTCGCCGCACGGCACTGGCGCGCCGCGCCCGCACCCGCACCGCGCTGCTCACCGCGGCCCGCGCCGTCTTCGCCGACCAGGGCTGGGTGGAGACGCGGATCGAGGACGTCGCCCGGGTCGCCGGGGTCAGCCCCGCCACCACCTACAACCATTTCTCCAGCAAGCACGCGCTGATCGGAGCCGCGTACGCCGTCGCGTGGCAGGAGGGTCTCGACGCCGAGCCCGAGGAGGAGCCCGCGCCCGAGGAGACGACCACGGGCGAGGGGCCGCCGCTGCCGGGGGCCCGCACCGAGGCGCTCGCCGCCCACCTGCGGCGGATCAGCCGGGTCGCCCGCCGGCACCAGGCGCTCACCGCGGCCTTCGCCTGCGCGGTCCAGGACTACACCGCCCGGGTGCAGCGCCCCCCGGTTGCGCCCGACCCGGAGGACCCCCGTCTCGGCACGCCCGTGCCCGAACCGATCGCGGTCCTGCTCGACGCCGGGCAGCGCAGCGGCGAGCTCGGCCACCAGCGGGACCCCGCGGACCTGGCCGAGCAGCTGACCTTCCTGCTGTTCCTGCGGTGCTTCACCCATCCCGACGAGGACGCCGCGGACACCGCGGAGATGCTCCTCGCCATCGCCGTGGGCGTGCTCCCCGCGGCCCGGCGCTGACCACCTACCGCCCGGCCGGGCCGTGATCCTCGGCGTCGGGGTGGACCCGGCTGCGCTCGGCACCGGGCACGGAGTAGCCGCGCTCGGCGTAGGGGAAGCCGTCGAGCTCCGTGGTCTCCGGCCGCAGCTGGTAGTAGGAGCGGATCTCGCGGATCAGGCCGTCCTCGGCGGTGAACCACTCGGCCCCGCGGGTGGCGACGCGACCGGTCGCGCCCTCGGGCAGCCAGAACATGGTCCACTCGATGACCGCCTGATCGCGCGCGGCGCAGACGCTGTCGACGACCCAGCGCGCCTGCAGCATGCGGGTGACCTTGCGCCAGTACCGGGCGAGGTGCTCCGCACCCGCGACCGCGGTCGAGCCGGTGTTCGGGGCGAGGAACCAGTGCACGACCTCGGGGTGCAGGGTCGCGAGCATCGCGTCGACGTCGCCCGCGCTGCACCCGTCGTAGTAGCGGGTGATCAGCGCGGTCCACTCGGCCTCACCGGGCACGGGCTCCTCCTCTGCTCGGGGGCGGCGGCGCTCAGGCCGGGCGCAGCCGCACGGGCAGAGCCTCCCAGGCGCGCAGCGTGTTGTTGTGGTGGCGGCGCGGCGGGCCCGCGAGCTCGATCGTCTCCACCCGCCGGGCCAGGGCGGTGAGCAGGGCCTCCGCCTCGAGCCGCGCCACGTGCTGCCCGACGCACTGGTGGATGCCCATCCCGAACCCCACGTGCCCGGACGGGTCCCGGGCCAGGTCGAACGCGTCGGCGTCGGGACCCCAGCGGGCCGGGTCGCGGTTGGCGGCGCCCAGGAACATGAGGATCTTGCGGCCGTCGGGGATCACGTGGCCGCCGATCGCGACGTCCCGGGTCGCGGTGCGGAAGAAGGTCTGCACCGGGGACTCCCAGCGCACCGCCTCGTCGAAGGCGACGCGGGCGAGGCCGGGCTCCTCCCGCAGGCGGCGCCACTGCTCGGGGTGGGTCGCGAAGGCGCACAGCACCGCGGACAGGCCGTGCACGGTGGTGTCCACGCCGGCGGTGAGCAGGGAGCGGACGACGAGCGGCGCCTGCTCAGGGGTGATGTCCCCGCGATCGGACGCGGCCCAGATGGCCGCGCCGAACCCCTCCGGGGCGAGGACCTCCCGCGCGCATTGCGCGGCGACCCACGCCGACAGCTCGGCGACCCGCGGCGCCCCCTTCTCCACCAGCGCGTTGGCCGGGCCGAAGGCGTTGAACGCGTGGTCGCCGTAGGGGAGCAGGTGCTCGCGGCCCTCCTGCGGGATGCCGACGGCGTCGGGGAACACCCGCAGCGGGAACGCCTCGGTGAGGTGCGGGACGGCGTCGAACTCCGGCCCGTGGGAGGCGAGGACCTCGTCGACGAGCCGGTCGGCGTCGGCGAGCCAGGCCTCGTGCAGCTTCCGCAGCGCCCGCGGGCCGAGGATCTTCTGCAGGACCCGGCGGGGCGCGTCGTGCCGCGGCGGGTCGGCCTCGAGCAGCAGGCTCGGCGGCCGCCACGGCTTCTCGTGCCGGAAGTTCGACAGCCCGACTCCGGCGGCGGACTGGAACCCCTGCCAGTCCCGCAGCGCGGCGTGGACCTCGGCGTAGCGGGCGAAGGCGAACACGTCGTAGCGGCGCAGGTGGACGACCGGGCCGGCCTCGCGCAGGGCGGCGTGGAAGGGCAGCGGGTCCTCCAGGACCTCCGGCCCGAACGGGTCGACGTCGGTGGCGGGCAGATCGTGGACGGGCTCGGCGGTGAGCGTCACGGCGGGCTCCAGGTGGTGGGTGGGCGGGTCGGAGGTGTCGGCGCGGTCTCGGCGGAGGTCTCGGCGCGGCTCGGCGGGTCTCAGAGGTCGAGCACCAGGCGGTCGCTGCGGGCCCGGGACACGCACGGGAACAGGCAGTCGCCGGCGGCGCGCTCGTCGTCGTCGAGGATCGAGTCGCGGTGGTCGGGCTCGCCGGCGAGCACCCCGGTCTCGCAGGTCCCGCACGTGCCCTGCCGGCAGGAGGAGAGGACCTCCACGCCGGCGTCCGCGATCGCGGCGAGCACGGACCGGCCGGGCGGGACCGTCACCGTCCGGTCGCTGCGGGCGAGCTCGACCTCGAACGCCGTGTCCCGCGCGGGCGTGCCGAGCTCCTGGGCCACGAACCGCTCGGTGCGCATGGTGTGGGCCGGCCACGCCGCGGTCGCGTCGGCCAGCGCGGCGAGCATCGGCGCCGGGCCACAGGCGTAGACCCGCGTGCCGGGCTCGGGGGCACCGAGGAAACCGGCGAGGTCCAGCAGGCCGTGCTCGTCCTGCGGCACCACCCGCACCCGGTCGCGGTCGATCCCCGCGAGCTCGTGCACGAACGCCATCGACGCCCGGGTCCGGCCGCCGTAGAGCAGCTCCCAGTCCGCCCCGAGCAGGGTGGCCTGGCGGATCATCGGCAGCAGCGGGGTGATCCCGATGCCGCCGCCCACGAACAGGTACCGCTCCGCGGGCACGAGCGGGAAGTTGTTGCGCGGGCCGCCGAGGCCGACCGCGTCGCCCACGGCCAGGTGGTCGTGCACGTAGGCCGAGCCGCCGCGGCCGGCGGGCTCGCGCAGCACGCCGACGCGGTAGCGGTGGGCGTCCCACCGGTCCCCGCACAGCGAGTACTGGCGCGTCGTCCCGTTGGGCAGGACCAGGTCGACGTGGGCGCCCGGGGTCCAGTCCGGCAGGCGCGCGCCGTCGGGGGCCACGAGCTCCAGTGACACCACGCCGTCGGCCTCGACGCGCTTGGCGGCGACCCGGACCGTCGCCGCCACGGCGGTGCCCGTGACGGTGCCCGGGTCGGTGCTCGGAACGGCGGGTTCGGGGGCGACGGGCGGGCGATCGGCGGTGATCACGGGGCGGTCCTCCGGCGGTGGGATCGGGTGGACAGAGGATGCGGATCCGGTCCCGCCGCGCAGAAGGCCGTTCTCAATGATTGAGAGAAGTTCTCCGTTCGCGCTGGTCAGGTGCCAGTGCCCGCTCGATGCCCCGCGCCGCGGCCTTCAGCACGGGGACCACGGTGAACGCCTGGCCGTCGTTCGGGACGATCGCCGACAGCGCGGCCACGACCTCCCCGCCGGCGTCGCGCACGGGCACGGCGGTCCCGGTCGCGTCGGGGTGGATGTGCCCGGGCGTGATCACGTGCCCGTCGCGCCGGATCGCGGCGAGCGCCGCCCGGAGCCGGCCCGCGTCGGTGAGGGTCTCGGCGGTGTAGCGCTCCCGCGGCCCGGCGAGCACGCGTTCCTGCAGCTCCCGCGGCCCGAACGCGGTGAGCACCAGCCCCGACGACGACGCGTGCAGTGGCAGCCGGCCGGCGATCCGGGTGTAGTTGATCACCGCGCCGGGGGCGGACAGCCGCTCGAGGAACAGCACCTCCTCCCCGTCGAGGACGCCGACCTGCACGTGGTGCCCGACGACCGCGTGCAGGTCCTCCAGGAAGGGCATCGCGGCCTCGCGCAGCGACAGGGTCGGGGAGGCCCGCTGGGCCAGCTCCCACAGCCGCACCCCGATCCGGACCCGGCCGTCGGGCCGCCGCGCGAGCAGCCCGTGCTCGACGAGCTCGGCGACCAGCCGGGACGCGGTGGCGACGTGCAGCCCCGACCGCCGCGCGATCTCCGTGACGGTCAGGTCCGGCTGCGCCGCCCCGAACGCCTCGAAGATCCGCACCGCGCGGGAGAGCACGGACTCCCCGGTCGCCACCCGTGGCATGCCGCCCAGCCTGCCACCCCCACCGCGTCGGGAGCGCCTGAGCGGGCGACGGTCCACCCGCTCATCGGACGGCGGCCCGGCGGCCGTGCCGACCCCGTACGCCGGCACTGCGCGCGACCCGGTGCACCGTCCAGCCGAGGGCCGCGAGGCTCACGGCCGCCACGATCGCCGTCCCGATCAGCGAGGACTGGCTGTCCCACAGGGTGTGCAGCGCGACGGCCAGCACGAACGCCGCGACGAACCGGCCGATCGCGCGGCCCCGCCAGCCGGACTGCGCCGCGGCGAACAGCGCGGTGGCCGCGATGCCGGTCCAGGCCATGTGCCCGGCCGGGCTCATGATCCCGCGCAGGAGCAGCACGTCGACGGTCGCGATCAGGCTGCCCTTCGACTGCAGGAGGGTCACGAAGGCGTAGCCCATGGTCTCCAGCGCGGCGAAGCCCGCGCCCGCGGCCACGCCGACGAGCAGCCCGTCGGACGCGGTGCGGTAGCGGCGGAAGAAGATCAGCACGGCGATCGGGATCAGCAGCTTGCTGGTCTCCTCGATCAGCCCGACGGCGACCATGGGCAGGACGCCGAGGTCGCGCTGGGCGTCGTACTCCAGGGTGCCCGCGACGACCGTGCCGATCACGCCGCCGAGGAAGGCCGCGGTCGCGACGAGCGGGGCCGGGACGTCGTAGGGCAGCCGCCGGCCGTAGACGAAGGTCAGGAACGCCGCCGGCACGATCGCCGCGCCCAGCAGGATCGACGAGGGCACGAAGTTCGGGTTGCCGGTGGCGACAATCGTCCGCTCGACCGCGACGAAGAGCGCTACGCCGACGACGAGCACGCCGATCCAGGCGTGCCGGCGGGCGAAGGACGGGGGCGCGGGGGCCACGCCCCCGGGACGACCGGCGGTGTCGTCGCTGGTCACGGAGATCACGACTCCTCGCAGGGGCGTTTCCAAGGGATGCTGGGAGACGGTTGCGCAGCCGTCTCCCCTCCGTCTCCGAGCGGGACGGTCACGCGGGGACGTGCTCGTCGAGCCAGTCGAGGACCCGCTCGTCCCGCAGGCCGGCGGCGAGGGGCTCGCAGTGCCCGTCGGCGCCCTCGGCGGCGGTGAACGGCATCAGGGTGACGTCGCCGGTCAGCGCCTCGGCCAGGCGGGCGGACTGGCCGGGCCAGAACTGCTCGTGCTCGGGGTCGGTGACCAGCATCGGGCAGGTGATCGCGGCCAGCTCGGCGTCGGTGAGCGTGTAGGCGCGGGCCGCGGTGACGAAGTCGAAGGGCGAGGTGACGCCGTAGGGGCGCATCCGCCACTGCAGCACCCGGCGGGTTCGGGCGGACAGCTTCAGCGCCCAGGCCAAGTCCCGGTCGAACTTCTCCCGCTCGCCGGCGTCGAGGAGCTTCACCATCGAGTGCCCCAGCTGGCCGAGCATGGCGGCGGAGACGTCGACGACGCCCGGGTCGGCCACGGCCGCGGCGATGCGGTGCTCGTACGCGACGGCGCGCGGGACCCAGTAGCCGCCCTGGCTCACGCCCGCCACCGCGATCCGGGCGGGATCGACGTCCGGCCGGGCGACGAGGTGGTCGACCACCGGGGTCAGGACGTGCTCCCAGTCGGGGCGGAACGGGATGCCCTGCCGGACCAGCGCGGCGTTCTGCCCCGGGCCGTCGTAGGTGACCACGGTCCACCCGCGCTCGAGGGCGGCGGCCGCGGCGCGCGTCCACACGCCGACGACGGAGCCGTCGCTGCCGTTGGTGAAGACGAGGGTGCGGCGGGGCCCGTCGGCGGGGCCGGAGCGGAACACGTACCCGGGGAGGGTGGTGTCCTCGTAGGGGATCGCGAGGCGCTCGACGGCGATGTCCCCGATGGCGTTCGTGAGGTCGACGAACCGGTCCCAGGCGTCGCGGTGGCGCTCCCACAACTGGGCGAAGCCGGGATCGTCCGCCATGGTGGCGGCCTCGGCGTAGTAGGTCGCGGCCCGCAGGTACCGCGCGGCGGCGGAGCGGGCGTGCCCGGCGTCCTCCGCCGAGCGGGCCTGCTCGACGACCCGGTCGGCGGTGGCGGTCCACTGCGCGACCCAGGCCGCGGCGTCGCCGTTCGGGATGCGGTCGACCGTCGCCAGCACCTCACCGACGTCGGTGGCCCGGTGGAAGGCGTCACCGAGCAGGTTCTCGACGGCGAACTGGAAGTCGGCGTCCTTGTAGAAGGCGTGCACGGGGGGCTCCTCGACTGATCGTGGTCCGGTGTCCTGCTCGGTGCCGCACCGCGCGGCGCTACGTGCTGCGCCGTCCGACCGAGCGCCCCCGCGCTCGCCCGCGCACCTGTAACCGCGCTCCAACCGCCGTCGAGCAACGGCTGGAGCGGAGTTGGAGCGGCGTGCGCGACCGTCCGGCACGGCACCGAACCGGGGAGGAAGCCGTGAGCGTCTACATCGAGGACCTGGTCACCACGCTGGAGGCGGCGGGGGAGCGGCCCGTGCTGCGCTGCGACGGGGTCGACACGACCGCCGCGAGCCTGCTCGCCGCCGTCCGACGGACCGCCCGGGCGCTCGACGGGCTCGGCGTCGGCCGTGGCGACCTCGTCGCGCTGCTCGCCCCGAACCGGCCGGAGGCGCTGGCCGTGCGCTACGCCGCGCACCTGATCGGGGCCGGCGCGGTGTACCTGTCGGTGCCGCCCGACCCCGACCGTCGCGCCCGGATGATCGCCCAGTTCGACCCGCGGCTCGTGGTCGTGTTCCCGGAGACGGCGGAGCTGCTGCCCGCGGGCGTCACCGCCCCGGTGGCCGCGGTCGGCCCGGTCCCCGGCGTCGACCTGCGGCTCGACGAACGGGCGGCCGCCGAGGACGCCGGCCCGCTGCCCTGCCGAGCCCGGCCCGAGGACCTGGCCGTGGTGATCTCCTCCGGCGGGACGACCGGCGTGCCGAAGGGCAGCCGGCGCGACTTCACGCACTACAGCGCCATGGCCACGGTCGCGCCCGCGCCGGAACGCCGCCAGCTGGCGAACGGCAAGCTCGCCTATCTCACCCAGATCCTCGTCGACCAGACCCTCCTCGCCGGCGGCAGCGTGGTGCTGCAGGACCACTACGAGCCGCTCACCACCCTCGAGACGATCGAGAAGGAGCGGATCACGCACCTGTTCCTGGTCGAGCCGCAGCTGTTCGACCTGATGGACCGCCCCGAGGTCGCCGAGCACGACCTGAGCTCGCTGCGCGCGCTGACCCACATCGGGGCGATGGCCGCACCCGTGCTCCGGGTCCGCGCCCACGACCGGCTGGGCCCGGTGATCATGCACACCTACGGGGCCAGCGAGATCGGGATCGTCAGCGCGCTGCTGCCCGCCGAGCACGACCGGCCCTCCCGCTTCCGCTGCGCCGGGCGGATCTTCGCGGGCGTCGACGTCCGGTTCCGCGGCGCGGACGGCGCCCTCGACCCGCGGGCCGGGGCGATCGAGGTGCGGTCGCCGGCCATGGCCCAGGGCTACCGGCACCGCCCGGTGGAGGAGGCCGAGCACTTCGTCGACGGCTGGTACCGCACCGGCGACCTCGGCGAGCTCGACGCCGAGGGCATGCTGCGCGTCCTCGGTCGCGAGTCCGACATCGGGGCGCTGGGTGCGGTCACCACGGTGGACCTGCAGGACACGCTGTGCCGGCTGCCGTCCGTGCGGTACGCGGTGCTGGTGGCGGACCTGGAGCAGGGCGTGCGCATCGCCGCGGTGGAGGCGTGGCCGGGCGGGAGCGTCGACGCGGAGGAGTGCCGCGACGCGGTGGCCGCTGAGCACGGGCCGGAGGTGGCGGCGTCGCTGCGCGTGCTGCCCGTCGACCGCGTCCCGCTCACCGAGCAGGGCAAGCCGAACCGGCCGGCGATCGGGGCCGCGGCGCTGAGCGGCAGCGTGTAGCCCTCACTCGCGCCGGGCGCGCACGACGCCTGCCCAGGCGACCAGCACGGCCAGCCCCAGGGCGAGCACGACCGGGAGCACGAACGCGCCCGGTCCCGCCCCGCGCTCCAGGGCGTGCACGGCGCTGCCGACCGGCGGCAGCCACGGCTGCACCGCGGTCGCGATCACCACGACCGCCCCGACCAGCAGCGACCGGCCGATCCGGCGGATCCACGGCCGCGCGCACAGCAGACCGACGGCCGTGCCCGTCGCCCCGGCCGCGAGGTGCGCCAGCAGCCCCGTGACGACGACCGCGGGCGGGGCGGAGTACGGCGTCGCCACCAGCGGCCACGCCACGCTGAGCACGGCGAGCCCGATGTCCCCGGCCAGGGCGACCAGCAGCGTCCCGGCTGCGACCGGCCCGAACCCTCCCGCCGCGGCGACGGTGACGCCCCGCTGCACCGGGTCCTCGGTGTGCGCGACCGTGAGCGCGAGCCAGGCCGCGACCGGGTAGAGCGTGAGCACCGAGGCGCCCCACGGCTCCGGCAGCCGGCCGGGGTCGCCGCCGAACAGCACGGCGAGCACCGCCACCTGGAGCACGACGGGGAGCACCGCGCGCTGCGACCGCACGGCGTCGGCCAGCAGGTAGCGGGCCACGGCGACGGCGGTCACGCGGGCCTCACCGACTCGACCGAGCACCCCAGCTGCAACGCCGTGAACAGCACCGGATCGGACTCGGCGGGCGCGGCGCGCAGGTGCAGCCGCTCGCCTTCGAGCCGGCCCGCCATCCCGAGTCGGCGCCGGACCTGTTGCGCGTCCGGGCAGCGCAGCACGATCGCGACGGCCGGCGGGGGAGGCGGGGCCTCCTCGACCCGTCCCTCGGTCAGCCGCAGGTGCCGGGCACCACGGAGGCGCGCGGCCCGCCCGGTGTGGTCGGTGACCAGCACCGTCGCCCCGGCCGCGGCCTCGGCGAGCAGGTCGGCGAGGGTGTCCGCCGCCGCCGCGTCGAGGCCGGCCCACGGCTCGTCGAGTACGACCAGGCCCGCCCCGGCGCCGAGCGCCTGCGCGAGCCCGACCTTCTGCGCGTTGCCCTTCGACAGCCGGGCCATCGGTTCGCGGCGCGGCCCGGCGAACCCGAGGCGGTCGAGCAGGCCGGGCTCGGGCCGCACGCCCCGGATCCGCGCGAGGTGGCGCAGGTAGGCGTCGGCGGGCAGGCGCAGCTGGGCCGGGAAGCGGTCCGGCAGGTACCCGACGACCGCCGGCCGCCCGGTCACCCGTCCGGCGGTGGGCACGGCGCAGCCGGCCACGATGCGCAGCAGCGTCGACTTGCCGGACCCGTTTCCGCCGGCGAGCACCACGAGCGCGCCGGGCGCGAGGGCGAGATCGACCCCGGCCAACACCGGGAGGCCGTGCCGGTATCGCTTGTGGACCCCCTCCACCCGCAGCACGGGTGTCAGGTTTCCACGAGGGCCGGGAGCGTCAGGCGGCGGTCCGGCCGAAGTCCTTGCCGACGGTCTCGGCCCGCTCGTGCGCCTGCGCCCGGACCTGCGCGGCGAGGGGCCGGAGCTCGGCCATCGCGGGCTGCACGTCGGCCAGGGTCAGCTCGGCCTCGATGAGCGTGACGTCGGCGCCCCAGACGTCGGCGAGGATCCGGACGATCCAGCCCGTGGCGTGGTCCCAGCCCTCGCGGGGCGTGCCGGCGCCGTAGCCGCCGCCGCGCGCGACGACCAGCGCGACGGGCCGGCCGGCCAGCGGCGCGGTGCCGGGCGCGAAGCGCGGGTCGGCGATGAGCAGGTCGATCCAGCCCTTGAGGTGCTGGGACACGCCGAAGTTGTAGAGCGGCGTGGCGAGGACGACGGCATCGGCGCGGAGCACCTCGTCGGCCAGCCGGGCGGCCAGCCCGAGGGCCTCCCGCTGGGCGTCCGTCCGCTGGTCCTCGGGGGTGAAGCCGGCCAGCGCGGCGGTCGGCCACGCGTCGACGGGGATCGGGTCGGCGACCAGGTCGCGGCGCACGACCGCGCCGCCCGGGTGCTGGTCGAGGTAGGCCCGCTCGAGGGTGTCGGCGACCTCTCGGCTCACCGACCCCTCGGTGCGGATGCTGCTGTCGAGGCGGAACAGGGACACGAGAACCTCCGGGAGAGAAACGCTGTCGACTAGATGTTCTGATTCACAGACTATCTTGTCAACAGAGCCTCCTCGTGGCCGGTAGTCTCGACGGCGTGACCACCCCGCAGCGCGTCGACGCCGACCTCGGCTGGGCGCTGGGCCGGGTCACCCGCGCGCACCTGCACACGGCGCAGGAGGTGGTCTCCGGGCTGCCCGGCGGTCCGCGCGGCTACCAGGTGCTGGCCGCCGCGAACGACGGCGAGGTCAGCACCCAGCTCGCCATCGCCCGCATGCTGGGCGTCGACCGGACCGTGATGACCTACCTGCTCGACGAGCTGGAGGGTGCCGGTCTCGTCGAGCGCCGCCCGGACCCGGCGGACCGCCGGGCCCGCCGGATCGTCCTCACCGCGGCCGGCCGCGAGCGGCTCTGCGATCTCGACCGCCGGCTCCGCGAGGCCGAGGAGCGGCTCCTCGCCCCGCTCGAGCCGGCCGAGCGGGACACGCTCCGGGAGCTCCTGCGCCGGCTCGCCACCGGGACCGGACACGACGGCGCCTCCGCCTGCCAGGTCGCCGAGGAGATCACCGCGACGGACGGCTGCTGACCGCCACTACTGCAACGGGATCTCCAGGTCGCGGTCGGCCTCGCCGCGCGACCCGAAGATCCGGCGCTCGGACTCGTCGATCACGAGGTCGTTGATGCTGGCCTCGCGTCGGACCATCAGTCCGTGCTCGTCGAACTCCCAGTTCTCGTTGCCGTAGCTGCGGTACCAGGTGCCGGCGGCGTCGTGGCACTCGTACTGGAAGCGGACGGCGATGCGGTTGCCGGCGAAGGTCCACAGCGACTTGCGGAGCGCGTAGTCGAGCTCGCGCTCCCACTTCTCGGTGAGGAAGGCGACGATCTCCGCGCGGCCGCGGACGAAGCGGTCGCGGTTGCGCCACACCGAGTCCTCGCTGTAGGCGAGCGACACCTTCTCGGGGTCGCAGGTGTTCCAGGCGTCCTCGGCGGCCTGGACCTTCTTCAGTGCGGTCTCGAGGGTGAACGGGGGAAGGGGCGGTCGGTCGGCCACGGCGTCTCCTGACGGATTGAGAACGTGCGTTCTCCTGGACCGTAGAGAACCGGCGTTCTCCGATCAACGCCGGTCACACGACGTTGTCCGCCGGTAACCGGACGGACATGTGGTCAGGCCCGGGCGGCCCGGAGCAGCGCCGCGGCAGCGGCGCGGGCCTGGGCGGCCGGGGCGTCCGTGCCGAAGATGCCGGCCGTGACCATCGCGCCCTCGGCGAGCAGCAGCAGCTGCGGGCCGACGTCGGCGGGCAGGCGGGCCGCGGCGACCAGGCCGTCGAGGTAGTCGGCGAACGCGTGCTTGTGCGCGCGGGCCTGGCGGGCCATGGCCGCCGACACCGCGCCGAGCTCGCCGAACCCGTTGATCCACGCGCAGCCGCGGAAGCCGGGCTCGCGGAACCAGGCGCCGAGCCAGTCGAACACGGCGAGGATCCGCCCGTCCGGGTCGTCGACCTCGTCGACCGCGGCGGCGAGCCGGCCCCGCCACCGCACGTCGCGGCGCTCGAGGTAGGCCTCGACGAGGCTCTCCTTGGCCGGGTACAGCGCGTAGACGCGCTTGAGCGGCAGGCCCGCGCCGGTCCGGATGTCGTCCATGCCGACCGCCTGGATGCCGCGCGCGTAGAAGAGCTCCTCCGCGGCGTCGAGCAGCCGGGTCCGGGCGGCCTCGGTGTCGAAGGGCGGCATGGCGGTCCTCGGTAGGGCGGTGGTCCTCGGGAAACGGTCGTTCTCCACGCTACCGTCCGCCCGTGACCTCCTCGCGGGACGACCGGGTCCTGGCGATCTCGCTGTGGGCCTCGGCCGGGTTCGCGGTGCTCGCGCTGGTGTGGGGCGCGCTCACCGGCTCCCGGCTGATCGTGTTCGACGGCCTCTACTCCTTCGCGAGCGTCGGGCTCACCCTGCTCGCGGTCGTGGCCCTGCGCACGGCGCGCCGCGGCCCGGACGACCGGTACCCCTGGGGCCGGGAGGCCTGGGAGCCGCTCGCGGTCGTCCTCAAGGCGGCGGCGATGGCCGGGCTGTGCGTGTACGCCCTGGTCGGCGCGGTGCTCGAGCTGCTCGACGGGCCGACCGGGATCGCCGTGCGCGCCGCGCTGATCTACGGCGTGGTGTCGACGCTCGGCGGCGTGGTGGTGACGGTCCTGTTGCGGCGGATGTCCACGCGCGGCTCCGACCTCGCGCGTGCGGAGGCGGCGGAGTGGGCGGGGGACACGCTGCTCAGCGTCGGGGTGATCGTCGGGTTCGGCGTCGCCTGGGCCCTGGAGGCGACCGGGCGGGCCGCGGCGGCCGCCTACGTCGACCCGGTCATGGTCGTGCTCGCGTCGGCCGCGTTCCTGCCCGTCCCGGTGCGGCTGATCCTGCGCAGCGGGCGCGAGATCCTCACGATGGCGCCGCCCGCGGAGGTCCTCGACCGCATCCGGGCGGAGGTGCGCGCGGTCGAGGAGGCCTATGGCTTCGCCGAGTCGTTCGTCCGGGCCGGCAAGGTCGGCGGCCGGCTCGACCTGGAGGTCGACTTCCTCGTCGACGCCGGCTCGACGGCCCGCACGGTCGAGGACCTCGACGACGTGCGGGCCGAGCTGGACCGGCGGTTGCGCGACCTCGAGCCGCCGCCCGCGATGTCGGTGGGGTTCACCGCCGACCGGGGCTGGGTCAGCTGACCGCGGGGTGGATCAGCCCTGGCCTGCGGCGGGGTCCATCCACACGACCTCCCAGTGGTGGCCGTCCGGGTCGAGGAACGAGCGACCGTACATGAAGCCGTGGTCCTGCGGGTCCTGCGCCTTCGTGCCGCCGTTCGCGAGCGCCGCGTCGGCGAGCCGGTCGACCTCGTCCCGGCTGTCGACGCCGAGGGCCAGGATCGCCTCGGTGGCGCTGCCGTCGGCGATGGGCTTGACCGTGAAGCCGCCGAAGTGCGAGTGGGACAGCAGCATCGCGGAGATACCCGGTCCGATCTCGAGCGCGAGCGAGTCGTCGCCGGAGAAGTCGGCGTTGAACGTGTAGCCCAGGGCGGTCCAGAACGCGCGGGTCGCCGCCAGGTCCGTGATCGGTAGGTTGACGAAGATCTGCGTGGTGGCCATCGGGGTGCCTCCTCGTTGCGGTCCGGTCGGTCCGGAGTGCGTGCTCTGTCGGGGCGTCGCAGGGGAGACCGGGGCCGCACGCGGAACTCATCGTCCCCACGTTCGGCCGATCGGGTGATCGTCGATCATGCTCCGACGTCGGCGTCGCCCGCATCGAGGTGGCGCAGGCGGTGCGCGGCTGACGGTGCGGGCCCGGCGTGTGCCGGGCCCGCAC
>NZ_JBEZDN010000071.1:17418-41300 GCF_040648315.1 Pseudonocardia sp. NPDC049154 | reverse complement strand
CGATCCGCGGCCGACGGCGGTCGTCGCGCTGGGCGACAGCGCGGCCTCCGGCGAGGGCGCCGGCGGCTACGAGGCGGGCACCCGCGGCGAGGGCGGAAACTGGTGCCACCGCTCCCCCGCGGCCTACGTGCACCGCAGCGCGCTGGCGGAGGTCGCCGTGAACCTCGCGTGTTCCGGCGCGGGTGCCGAGCACGTCGCCTTCGGCGCGGCGGTGCACCACACCGAGGGGTCGCAGGCGCAGCGGCTCGTGGAGGTCGCGCGGCGCCACCGCGTCCGGGCGGTGACCCTCCAGGTCGGCGCGAACGACGAGCCGGACCTCTCCGGCGTCGCGGTCGCCTGCATCCGGGCCTTCCTCGACCTGCGGGAACCGGGGTGCCGCACGACCGTCGGCCCGGGCTGGGCCGACCGGCTCACCGGGGTGGCGCCGCGGATCGAGACCGCGGCCAGGGACGTCCGCGCGGCCATGTCCGAGGCGGGCTACCCGCCGGACGGCTACGCGCTCGTGCTGCTGTCCTACGCGGCGCCGGGCAGCGAGGCGATGCCGGCCTGGCACGCCGTCCAGGGCTGCCCGTACTCCCGGCCCGACGCCGGCTGGGCGCGCACCGTTGCATTCCCGCAGCTCGCGGCCACGATTCGTGCGGTGGCCGAGCGGGTGGGAGCGCGGTTCCTCGACCTCACCCGGCTCGCCGAGGGGCGTGAGGCGTGTACGGGCCCGCTGCGCGACGAGTGGCAGCGCCGGCTCACCGTGGACCCGCGGACGCTCGTGCAGGGCGCGCTCGACACCGCGGGCCGGCACCTGTTCCAGGAGTCCTTCCACCCGACCGCGGCGGCACACACCGCGATCGCGGGGTGCCTCCGCGAATTCGTCGGCGGCACCGCGGCGCGCGCGGCGTGCGTGCCGGGCCGGGACGGCGCCGCGCACCCGGAGGTGGCGGCGTGATCACGCCCGACCCGATCGTCCTGCCGGACGGGTCAGAGGACGACCAGGTCCCGCGACCCGTTGTTCAGCCGCTCGGCGCCGGCCTCGGTCACGACCACGATGTCCTCGATCCGCGCGCCCCACTCGCCGTCGAGGTAGATGCCCGGCTCCACGCTGAAGGCCATCCCGGGCTCGAGGGTCAGCGTGTTGCCGCCCACGATGTAGGGCTCCTCGTGCACGTCGAGCCCGATGCCGTGGCCGGTGCGGTGCACGAACCGCGGGCCGAACCCGGCCTCGGTGATCGGGGCGCGGGCGGCCTCGTCGACCGACTCGGCCGTCACGCCCGGGCGCACCGCCTGCACCGAGCGCTCCTGCGCCTCCTGGAGCACGGCGTAGGTCTCGCGGATCTGCGCCGACGGCTCCGCCCCGACCGCGTAGGTGCGGGTGCAGTCCGAGTTGTAGCCGCTGGCGAGCGGGCCGCCGATGTCGATGACCACGACGTCCCCGGGCTCGATGACCCGGTCGGACACGTCGTGGTGCGGGCTGGCGCCGTTGGGGCCGGAGCCGACGATCACGAACGCGGCCTCGGTGTGGCCCTCGGCCACGATCGCGGCCTCGATGTCCGCGCCGACCTGCGCCTCGGTGCGGCCGGGCTTGAGGATCTCGCCCATCCGCGCGTGCACGCGGTCGATGGCGGCGCCCGCCTGACGGAGCTGGGCCACCTCCGCGGCGTCCTTGCGCATCCGCAGCTCGCGCAGGACCGGCCCGGCGAGCGCCTGCCGGACCTCCGGGAACGCGTCCCGCAGGCCGAACACGTGCCGCGCCGGCATCCCGTCGGCCACGGCCATCCGGGTGGGACCGCCCGCCAGGTCGGAGACGAGCAGGTAGGGGTCCTCGCCGTCCGTCCAGGTGAGGACCTCGACCCCGAGCGCCTCGAGGGTGGCGACGTCGAACCCGGGGGCCTCCAGCCGCGGCACGACCAGGGCCGGCGGGGCCCGGTGGCCCGCGGCCGGGAGCACGAGGCAGGTCAGCCGCTCGTGGGACTCGCCGGCGTGGTCGACCAGGTAGCGCAGGTCCGTGCCGGGGGTGATGAGGAGGACGTCGGCGCCCTGCTCGGCGGCGACCTCGCCGGCCCGGCGCAACCGGTCGGCGAGCAGCTCGGTGGGGACGGCGTGGCTCATGGGGCGAGCTTAGGGCGCTCACGCTGCGCGTCGGCCCCACCTGGCATGCTGGCTCACCGTGACGGCACCCCGGAACCCGGCCCCGCAGGCTCCCGCCGGCTCGCTGATGCTGCTCGACGCCGCGAGCATGTACTTCCGCGCCTACTACGGCGTGCCCGAGTCGATCACGGCGCCCGACGGGACACCTGTCAACGCGGTCCGCGGGTTCACCGACATGATCGCCCGGCTCGTCGCCGAGCACCGCCCCGCGCGGCTCGTCGCGTGCCTGGACCTCGACTGGCGGCCGGCGTTCCGCGTGGAGGCGCTGCCCTCCTACAAGGCGCACCGGATCGAGGGCTCCACGCCCGGGAGCGGGCCCGACACCGCACCCGCGGGGATCCCCGAGGAGGTGCCGGACACCCTCGAGCCGCAGGTGCCGATCATCCTCGACGTCCTGGCCGCGGCGGGCATCGCCACCGGCGGCGCCGAGGGTCACGAGGCGGACGACGTGATCGGCACCCTGGCCCACCGCGAGGACACCGATCCGGTGCTCGGCGTGAGCGGCGACCGGGACCTCATGCAGATCGTCCGGGAGGAGCCCACACCCGTGCGGCTGCTCTACGTCGGCCGCGGGCTGGCGAAGGCCGAGCTGCTCGGGCCGGCGGAGGTCGCCGAGAAGTACGGCGTGCCGCGGGACCGGGCCGGCGAGGCCTACGCCGAGATGGCGATGCTGCGCGGCGACCCCTCGGACGGGCTGCCCGGCGTCCCGGGGGTCGGGGCGAAGACGGCGGCCACCCTGGTCGGGAAGTTCGGCTCGTGGGCCGAGCTGGTCGCGGCGGTCGGCGACACCGCCGACACCCGGCTCGCCGCGAGCGTCCGGAGCAAGCTCGGCAAGGCCGCGGACTACCTGGCCGTCGTCGAGCCGGTCGTGCGCGTGGTACAGGACGCGCCGGTGGAGCTGTCGCGGTCCGACGCGCTCCCGGACTCCCCCGCCGACGCCGGTGCGCTCGCCGCCCTGGCCGAGCGCTGGGGCCTGGGCGGGTCCGTGGACCGGCTCGTGGCGGCGCTGAAGGGCTGACAGCGGAGCGGCGACCGGCGCTCCGGCGACGGTTGCCAACCACGGTCAGAAGAACGTCCCGCACCACGGCACGGCGCTCGCGGCGGGCACCGCGAACAGCTGGTTCGCCCGGACGACGGCGGCGCGGCCGTGCGCGGTCCACCAGCCGCTCGCGACCAGCTCGGAGGGCCGCCGGTCGCCGAGGTAGGCCATCGCGAGGCCCGCGACGTCGCACTCCAGGTCGGCCGGTCCGTCCTCGGCCGGCGCGGGCTCGGCGCCGTTCGTGCCGCCCGCGTGACCGCCGCCGATCAGGTGCACGCCGTCGTTCACCGGGAAGAGGTCGTCGTGCACGCGGAGGCGGAGCGGCTCGCCGCTGCTCTCGCCCCAGGTGCGGGCGGCGAGCGCGGCGGGCACGTCCAGCAGCCGCAGCCAGGTCTCGTCGCCGACGCCGGTCGTGCGGCAGGCCCGCGGGTCCTCGAGGAACAGGTCCAGTGGCTCGTCCAGTGGCCTCAGGTGGGCCGAGACGTGCCGGAGGAGGTCGATGCCCAGCAGGAAGCGCCAGAGGCCGGCCGTGGCCTGCGGGGTGGCGGCGTGCAGGTCGCCGAGCTCGAGGACGTTCTCGCCGAAGTCCGTGCCCTCCTGGCGCACGGTCCAGGTGGCGAAGCCGTCGTCGCCGTCGGGGCCGGTGTGCACCGCGATGGCCCGGGCCCCGTCGGCACTGCGCCGGGGGCGCAGGACGTGCGCCCACCAGCCCTCGTCGCGCACGATCGGGCCCGGGCGCGTCGTGGCGCCGAGGATGCGCGCGTACAGCGACGGCAGGACCGGAGCGGCCTCCTCGGGGTGCAGCAGCCGGACCTCGCCGCCCGACGGCGCGTGGGGGCGGAAGCGCGCCCCCGCGGTCACGCGCAGGTTCCGCCCGCGGCTGGCGACGCCGTAGCCGAAGCGGCCGTAGATGCGCGCCTCGCTGGCCCGCAGGGTCGCGGCGACCTCGCCGCGGTCGACGGCGTCGGACAGCTGCTCGCGCATGAGCGCGGTGAGCAGGCCGCGGCGCGTCCGGTCGGCCCGGACGCCGACGCGGGTGACGGCCGCCATCGGGACCCGTGCCCCACCAGGGACGGTGAGCGCGGACCCGAAGCTCATGGCGGTCCCGGCGAGTGTGCCCGCGGGCAGGTCCACGCCGAACGTGCGGCCCGGGGCGTAGGAGAGCCGGGTGAGGGCCCAGTGGTCGTCGTCGACGGGGCCGCCGGCGTGGAGGGCGGCGCCGAAGAGGGCGTGCGCCGCCCGGAACTCGCCGGGCTCCAGCACCCGCACCTCGGCGGCGGGCCGCGTCGCGTCGGCCGGGGGCGCGGGCCTGTGCGGCGTGTCGGTCACGGGCTCGCGGGGATCGGTACCGGTCGTGCTCACGAGAGCCGATCCTCCGGCCCCGGGCCGCCCGCTGTCATCCGGAATCCGGGCACGCTGGTCCTGCGCCGGGGGCGCTGAGCCGGGTCAGACGCGGCCGACCTGGTAGGTGCCCTGGTCGTCGAGGACGGTGACCGGGACCTCGACCGCCTCGCCGTCGACGGTCGCGGAGCAGGTGAAGGTCGTGCCCGCCGCCACCTCCTGGCCCTCGGGGCAGGTCACGCCGGTGGCCCCCAGGCCGTAGTCCTGGGTGAGGATCTGGGTCACGCCGGCCTGCAGCGCCTGCTGGTCGAACTCCTCGGTCACGAGGAACCCGGGCTTCCAGAACGCGGTCACGGCCAGGACGGCCAGCACGATGACCAGCACGGCGGCACCGGCGATCAGCTTCTTCCCGCCGCCGCCGGACTGTCCGCGGCGGCGCGAGGCGCGGCTCTCCCCGCCCGGCAGGGTCGAGGTCGCGGACGCGGCACCGCCGATCCCGGCGCCCGCCGGGTCCCAGCCGCCCGGCGCGGGTTGCGCCGCCGTGCGGTCGCCCTCGGGGCCCCACGACCCGCCGGAGGCGCCCCGGGGGCCCTCCGGGTCCCAGGCAGCGGTTCCGGCCGGATCCCAGCCGGAGCCGGAGCCCCCGCCCTGGGCGCCCGAGCTCCAGCCGGAGCCGCCGGCGGCGCTCCACTCGGACCCGCCGGTCTCGCGGCTCTCCGGTGCCCATCCGTGGGACGGCGTGGCGTCGTGTCCGGTACCGGTCGTGCCACTCGTCCCGGTCGCGTCGCCGTGCTCGACGGCCGGCGAGCCGTAGGCCGGGGTGGGCGGGTCGGCCTCGGCGCTGCGGGTGAAGTCCCATCCGGAACGCCCGGTGTGCGGCACGGTCCTCGACGCGGGGTCGTCCGTGGGATCGGTCCCGGACCCGTGTGTATCGGCCCTCGGTGTCTCGGAGCCGTAGGTGTCGCCGCCGGAGATGTCGGAGCCGTAGGTGTCGGAGCCGGAGGTGTCGGTGCCGTGGGTGGCGCCGCCGTAGGGGTCACGGTCCGTCCCGGCGGACGGATCGGGTCCGGTCCCGTCGCCCTGGCCGCCGGCTGCCCGGTGGCCCCGGTCCGGCTCGCCGTGGGGGTCCCGTGGGGTGCTCATTGCCGACCTTCCGTCCGTCCTGCGTCTCGTGCCGTTCGTGCGTCCGCGCCCGTCGCGCCTCCGCACCGCGCCGCGCTGTCCGCGCACCGGGCAACGATCCAAGCACACCTCGGCGCGCCGCCGCGGCCGGTCGCCGCCCACACCACGGACTCCCACCCTGGGTGCGCGCACTGCTGCCACCGGTGCGCACACCGCTCCCCCATCCGGCCCCGGCGGTCCCGGTCCGGCCGGCCGCTCATGATCACCGGACGTGTCCCTCCCCGGCCACGTGCGGCCGGCGTCGGTCCGGAACGACGATCACCGCCTGACGATCATCGTCGCCGTGGCGCAGCGGTCCAGGCTCGTGCGGCCAGAGACCGGCGAGGGAACTCTCACCCCACCCCCGCCGCGACGACCCCGCGGCGGACCTCACGGGCCGCCTTGTGGGCGTTGCGCCCCACGCCGGTGGTCCGCCCGGCCACGGAGGCGATCTGTTCGAGCAGGTCGAGGACCTGGCGGGCCCAGCGGACGAAATCGCCCGCCGACAGCTCCTGCCCGTTGCGCTCGGCCGCCTCGAGGACCTGGGCCAGCGACTCGCCGCGGGCCCAGCGGTGCATCGGCCAGGCGAAGCCGAGGTCCGGCTCGCGCGTGCGGTCGACCTTGTGCCGGCGCTCGTCCTGTTCGAGCTCGGCCCAGATCCGCACGGTCTCGGCGAGGGCCTCGGTGACCGCGCCCTGCGGGACGCGCGGGGCCGGGGCGTTGTCCCGGCGCGACTCGTAGACCAGGGCGGACACCACCGCGGCCAGCTCGGCGGGCTCGAGGTCCGCCCAGACCTCGTGGCGCAGACACTCGGCGGCGAGCAGGTCCGACTCGCCCCAGAGCCGGGCGAGCCGGTACCCGTGGTCGGTGACGGTCTCGCCGTCGAGGTACCCGCGCTCGGTGAGCAGCGCCCTAATCCGGTCGAAGCCGCGGGCCAGCGAGTGCGTGGTCGCCCGCACCTTCTGCCGCAGCTGCTCGGTCTCGCGCTCCAGCCGCGCGTGCCGCTCGCCCCAGCGGGCGTGGGCCTCGCGGTCGTCGCAGCCGTGGCAGGGGTGGGACCGCAGCGCGCGACGCAGGGCCGCGAGCTCGGGATCGTCCGCGGCGCCGCCACCGCGCTTCCGCCGCTGCGGGGTGGGCGGCACGATGCCGGTGTTGCGCAGCGACGACGCGAGGTCCCGCCGCACCCGCGGCGAGCGGTGGTCGACGCGCTTCGGCAGCCGCATCCGGCCGAGCGTGCTCACCGCGACGGGGAAGTCGGCGGTGGAGAGCCGGCCCGCCCAGCGGTCCTCGGTGAGCACCAGCGGCCGCGGGTCCTCGTGGTCGCCCGGCGGGTCGAGGACTACCGCGAGTCCGGCCCGTCGGCCGCCCGGCACCGCGATGACGTCACCCGGCCGCAGGGTGCGCAGCGACTCCGCGACCTCGTTCCGGCGATCGGCCGAGCCCTGGCGGCGGAGCGACTTCTCCCGGTCGGACACCTGGCGGCGCAGCCGCGCGTACTCGGTGAAGTCCCCGAGGTGGCACTGCATGGACTCGGCGTAGCCCCGCAGGGCCTCGGTGTTGCGCTCGATCCGCCGCGCCAGCCCGACCACCGACCGGTCCGCCTGGAACTGCCCGAAGGACTGCTCCAGCAGCTCGCGGCCCTGCTCGATGCCGAGCCGCTCGACGAGGTTGATCGTCATGTTGTAGTCCGCGCGGAAGGAGCTCCGCAGCGGGTAGGTGCGGGTGGAGGCGAGGCCGCCGACGTGCTCCGGGTCCACCCCGGGCTGCCAGATGACGACGGCGTGCCCCTCGACGTCGATCCCCCGCCGCCCGGCGCGCCCGGTGAGCTGCGTGTACTCGCCCGGGGTGAGGTCGACGTGGGCCTCGCCGTTGTACTTGACCAGCCGCTCGAGGACGACGGTCCGCGCCGGCATGTTGATGCCCAGCGCCAGGGTCTCGGTGGCGAAGACACATCGCACGAGTCCCTCGACGAACAGCTCCTCGACCGTCTCCTTGAAGGCCGGCAGCATGCCCGCGTGGTGCGCCGCGATGCCGCGCTCGAGCGCCTCGCGCCACTCCCAGTAGCCCAGCACGCCCAGGTCGGCCTGCGGCAGGTCGCCGGTGTGCTTCTCGATGATCCGCCGGATCTCGGTGATCTCGGCCTCGGTGGTGAGCCGCAACCCCGCCCGGACGCACTGGCTCACCGCGGCGTCGCAGCCCGCGCGGCTGAACACGAACGTGATGGCCGGCAGCAGGGCCGCCCGGTCGAGCCGGTCGATGACGGTGACCCGCGAGGCCGGCCGGATGCCGCCCCGGGAGCGCGGCGGCCCGCCCCGCCCGGGGCTCGACGAGCGGCCGCGCCGGCCCTCGGTCACCCAGGTCGCCATGTTGTCCTGGCGGGAGAGCTCGCGGGTCTGGCGCAGCAGCTCGGGATCGACGGACAGCTCGCCGCCCGTCTCGGCGAACAGGTCGTAGAGCCGGTTGCCGACCATCATGTGCTGCCACAGCGGCACCGGCCGCACCTCGTCGACGACGACGGCGGTGTCGCCGCGCACGGCGACCAGCCAGTCCCCGAACTCCTCGGCATTGCTCACCGTGGCCGACAGGCTGACGAGGGCGACGTGCTCGGGCAGCTGGAGGATGACCTCCTCCCAGACGGCGCCGCGGAACCGGTCGGCGAGGTAGTGCACCTCGTCCATCACCACGTAACCGAGCTGGTCGAGCGACCGCGAACCCGCGTAGATCATGTTCCGCAGCACCTCGGTGGTCATCACGACCACCTGCGCGTCCCCGTTGATGCTGCTGTCGCCGGTGAGCAGGCCGACGGCCGCGGCCCCGTGCCGCTCGACGAGGTCGGCGTACTTCTGGTTCGACAGTGCCTTGATCGGCGTGGTGTAGAAGCACTTGAGGCCCTGCGCCAGGGCCAGGTGCACGGCGAACTCGCCGACGACGGTCTTCCCCGCGCCGGTCGGCGCGCAGACGAGCACGCCGTGCCCGTCCTCGAGCGCCTCGCACGCCTCCCGCTGGAAGCCGTCGAGACCGAAGGGGAGGGACCCGGCGAACTCGCTCAGCCGCGGATGCGCGGCGCGGGCCCGGGCCGCGGCGTACGCCTCGGCCGGGGCCGGTGTGCTGCTGGCCACCCGACCAGGCTGTCACACCGCACCGACACTCCGCCGTCGGACGGGCCCGTAACCCCGCTCACGGGCGGGCCGGGCTCAGGTGACGTCGTCGACGTTGCGGGCGCTCGGCTCCGCGCTGCTCACCGGCGCGCGCGGAGTCACGGTGCCCGGATCCTCGATCCGGCTGGGCCCGTCCACCCGGCTGGGCGCCGTGTCGATCGGCGACGGCGCGTCCGGATCCCAGTCGTCCCAGCCCTCTGCCTTGCGCTGCTTCGCCTTGCGCCGGTCGTGCACCCGCGCGATCTGGATGGCGAGCTCGAACAGCAGCGTGAGCGCCGCCGCGAGCGCGGTCATCGAGATCGGGTCCTGCCCCGGCGTGGCGATGGCGGCGAACACGAACAGACCGAAGATGATGCCGCGCCGCGACTTGCGCAGCCGCTCGTAGCTCAGGATGCCGATCTGGTTGAGCATGACGACGAGCAGCGGGATCTCGAAGCTCACGCCGAAGATCAGCAGCAGCGCGATGACGAACCCGAAGTAGCTCTCGCCGGTCAGCGCGGTGGTCTGCACCTCGCTACCGATCGTCAGCAGGAAGGCCAGGCCCTGCGAGACGACGAAGTACGCGAGCACCGCACCCGCGACGAACAGCACCGCCGCGGTGCTGACGAAGATCAGCGCGAACTTGCGCTCCTTCGGGTACAGCCCGGGCACGATGAACGCCCACACCTGGTACAGCCAGACCGGGCAGGCCATGACGATGCCCGCGACCGCGCCGACCTTCAGGCGCAGCATGAACTGGTCGAACGGCCCGGTGCCGAGCAGGGTGCAGGACCCGTCGGCGGTGAACACCGCCCGCGACGAGGCGGGCAACGAGCAGTACGGCTCCTTGAGCAGCGCGCCCAGGCTCGGCGCGCCGAAGAACCCGACCTCGAACCAGATGTAGCCGACGACCGTGGTGAGCGCGATCGCGAGCAGCGAGATCCCGAGGCGGTTGCGCAGCTCGTAGAGGTGCTCGACGAGCGTCATCGTGCCGTCGGGGTTCTTCGGGGTCCGACGGAGGCTGAGCTTCACCACGTCGAGCGCGGCCCTACTGCTGGTGCTCGCGCTGCTCCGCCGGCTGCTCCGCGGGCCGCGCCGCCGGGGCCGACGAGTCGGTGGCGGAGGTACCCGTGCTGCCGGTGGTGCCCGAGGTGGCGCCCTGCGCCGGCGGGAGCTGGGCCGGGGGTTCCTGCTTCGCCGGCTCCTCGGTCTTCCCGTCGTTCTTCATGCCCTTCATCTCGCCCTTGAAGATGCGGGCGGACTGCCCGACGGAACGGGCCATGTCGGGCAGCTTCTTGGCTCCGAACAGCAGGAGCACCACCACCACGAGGATGACGATCTCCCACCCGCCGAGACTCGGCATGAGCAGTCCTTTCGACGGAACCGGTTCGCCCCGATAGTACGCACCGGCACCCCGGGCACGGTCAGCGGCGGGCGCGCAGGTCCGCGGCCGCCGACCGCAGCGGGAGGACGGCCTGCTCGGTCCGCCGGCGCTCCTGCCGCGCGGCGTGCACGAACCGCCGCACGTGGGCGAGGCAGACCACCGCCACGGCCAGCAGCAGCACGATCCCCGCCGCCCCCAGCAGGACCGGCACCCAGTACAGCCCCATCAGCGTCCCCCCGCTCCCGTGCCGCGCCCGCCCGCGGACACCTCGTCGTCCGTGGTGGTCGCCGCGGCGAGCGCCTCGCGCGCCCGCTCGGCCACCGCGACCGCCAGCTCCGGCGGCTCCAGCACCCGCGCCCCGCCGCCGAGGCCCAGCACCAGCCGGACCAGCCACGCCGGGTCGGCGTAGCGGAGCAGCACGCGCGCCGCACCCGAGCCGTCGAGGTGCTCCACGACCTCGTCGACCGGGTAGTACTCGGCGATCCAGCGGGCCTCGCGGGCCACCTCGAGGACCGCGGTGCGGTGCTCCTCGCTGGGCGAGAACAGCCCGCGCGAGACGTCGTGCGGTTCCGCGTCGGACGGCGGCGCGCTCGGCTCGGCGAGCTCGGCGACCTCCTCGACCCGGTCCAGCCGGAACAGGCGCACGCCCTCCGCGCGCCGGCACCAGGCCTCCAGGTACCCGCGGCCCTCGACGAGCAGCAGCCGCATCGGGTCGACGGTCCGGCGGGACACCGCGTCCCGCCCGGCGGTGTAGTAGACGATCTGCAGGGCCCGCCCGCGGTCCAGGGCGCCGCGCACCGCGGCCGCGGTGGCCTCCTCCTCGCGGGTGAGGTCCACGGCGACGGTGGCCACCCCGGCGTCGCCCACGGCCCGTTCGATCTTGGCGGTGGCCCTGCGCACGGCCGCGGTGTCGACGACGCCGGGTGCCTCGCCCAGCGTTCGCAGCGCCACGAGCAGCGCGGTCGCCTCCGCGGTGGTCAGCCGCAGCGGGCGGCGCATCCCGGCGTCCTCGGTCACGGTGACCGTGTCGCCGGAGAACGAGAGGTCGACGAGGTCGCCCGGCCCGTACCCGGGCAGCCCGCACATCCACAGCAGCTCGAGGTCGCGGCGCAGCTGCCTCGGGGTGATGTCGAAGTCCGCGGCGGCCTCGGCGATCGGGATGCCCGGCCGGGCCAGCAGGTACGGCACCAGCGACAGCAGCCGCGGCAGCCGGTCGGCGACCCCGCTCACCGGACCCGCTCCCCCGCGTGGGCGACGAGCGCGCCCTCCCACAGCCGCCGCACATGGGCGGCGAGCCCCGGCGGGTCGAGCACGACGACGTCCGGCCCCGCCCCGGCCAGCCAGCGCGCGACGGTCCGCTCGCTGCGCAGCTCGATCTCCAGCACGTCCCCCCGGCGCCCGCCCAGCTCGCGCGGCCCCACGACCGTGCCGAGCCGGCGCAGGCCGTGCGCGTGGCCCTCCGCGACCCAGACGGTGGCGACACCGACGACCGGCCCCTGGTCGACGGTCCGGTGGATCGACGCCATGAGGTCCGTCCCCGGCGGCACGGTCACCTCACCGGGCTCCCCCACGGTCTTGACCGGCTCGAGGATGCGGGACAGCCGGAAGGACCGGACGTCCTCCCGGTCCCGGTCGTGGCCCACGAGGTACCAGCGGCCCCGCCACGACACCACGCCCCACGGCTCGACGGTGCGCCGGGCGATCTCGCCGGTCGGCCCGCCGCGGCGATGGTCGAAGGTGACGGCCTGGCCGGCCTGCACGGCGGCGAGCAGCGGCGCGAACGCCGGCTCGGCGGCCCGGACCCGCGGCTGCACCGAGCCGCGGGTCTCGTCGACCTCCACGCCGGCGGCCCGCAGCTTGCGCAGGGCCCCGTGCGCGGCGCCGGACAGCTCGGGCGAGTCCCACAGCGACCCGGCCAGCGCGACGGCGGCCGCCTCCTCGGCGTCGAGGTCGATCTCGCCGAGCTCGTAGTCGCCGCGGGCGATGCGGTAGCCCTCCACGGTGTCGAACGCCGAGGTGCGGCCGGTCTCCAGCGGCACGCCCAGCTCGCGCAGCTCGGTCTTGTCCCGCTCGAACATGCGGAAGAATGCCTCGTCGCTGGTGGCGTCCGCGTAACCGGGCACGGTCGCGCGGATCCGCTCCGCGGTCAGGAACTGCCGCGTCGACAGCAGGCAGAGCACCAGGTTGACCAGGCGCTCGGCACGGGCGGAGGACACGGGGGCAGCATACGACCAACCGTTCGAACGCCGCGGGCACCCGGAGAACTCGGCACGTCGGACCGCGGTCGGGTGACCGTGCGGGGCCCGCGGGGGCGGTGTCTCAGGAAGCGACACCGCGCGGCCTTGACCCGGCGATCACCGCGGCAGAGGCTTCCGCTGACGCACCGCACAGCGAGGAGGCTCACCGCGATGACGCACGACGCCGGCCTGCCGGAGACCTTCAACCCGTGGAGCGTCGTGAACCTGGTGTTCCACCATCTCGCCGACCAGGGGCTGCACCCCGTGCTCGGCGAGACCGGCGACCCCAAGCAGGCCGCCGAGGCGCTCCTGCACGCCCTGGGGATCCAGCCCGCGCCCGATCACGCCGGGCCCGCCGCCAAGCCGATCCAGGACGACCTGCTCGCCCTACGGAAGAAGATGATGCCCGGCATCGAGTAGCCCCGGCCCACACGACGACGGCCCCGCCGCCCGGGAGGGCGACGGGGCCGTTCGCATCCGCGGCTACAGGGACTGGATCAGCCGGTCCACCCGCTCGTCGACCGAGCGGAACGGGTCCTTGCACAGCACGGTGCGCTGGGCCTGGTCGTTGAGCTTGAGGTGCACCCAGTCGACCGTGAAGTCGCGGCCGGCGGCCTGGGCGGCGGCGATGAAGTCGCCGCGCAGCTTGGCCCGGGTGCTCTGCGGCGGGGTGTCCTTGGCGACCTCGATCTCGCCGTCGTCCGTGACCCGCTCGACCAGGCCCTTGCGCTGCAGCATGTCGAACAGCCCGCGGCCGCGCCGGATGTCGTGGTAGGCGAGGTCGAGCTGCGCGATCCGGGCGCTGGACAGGTCCAGGTCGTGCTTGGCGCGGTACCGCTCGACCAGCCGGTACTTGATCGCCCAGTCGATCTCCCGGTCGATCAGGGAGAAGTTCCGGCTCTCGACGGCGTCGAGCGTGCGGCCCCACAGCTCGACGACGCGGTCGAGCGTGCGGTCCTCGCTGCCGCGCTGGCGCAGGTGCTCGACGGCGCGCGCGTGGTACTCGCGCTGGATGTCCAGCGCGCTGGCCTCGCGCCCGCCCGCCAGCCGCACGGTGCGCCGGCCGGTGAGGTCGTGGCTGATCTCGCGGATCGCGCGGATCGGGTTGTCCAGGGTGAAGTCCCGGAACTGGACGCCGGCCTCGATCATCTCCAGCACCAGGTGCGTGGTGCCGACCTTGAGCAGCGTGGTGGTCTCGGCCATGTTCGAGTCGCCGACGATCACGTGCAGCCGGCGGTAGCGCTCGGCGTCGGCGTGCGGCTCGTCCCGGGTGTTGATGATCGGCCGGGAGCGGGTGGTGGCGCTGGAGACGCCCTCCCAGATGTGCTCGGCGCGCTGGGACAGGCAGTAGACCGCGCCGCGCGGGGTCTGCAGCACCTTGCCCGCGCCGCAGATCAGCTGGCGGGTGACCAGGAACGGCAGCAGCACGTCGGCGATCCGGGCGAACTCGCCCTGCCGCGCGACCAGGTAGTTCTCGTGGCAGCCGTAGGAGTTGCCCGCCGAGTCGGTGTTGTTCTTGAACAGGTAGATGTCGCCGCCGATGCCCTCGTCGACGAGCCGGCGCTCGGCATCGACCAGCAGGTCCTCGAGGATCCGCTCGCCCGCCTTGTCGTGGGCGACGAGCCCGGTCAGCGTGTCGCACTCGGCGGTCGCGTACTCGGGGTGCGAGCCCACGTCGAGGTAGAGCCGGGCACCGTTGCGCAGGAAGACGTTGGACGACCTGCCCCAGGACACGACGCGCCGGAACAGGTACCGCGCGACCTCGTCCGGCGACAGCCGGCGCTGGCCGTGGAAGGTGCACGTGACCCCGAACTCGGTCTCGACCCCGAAGATCCGACGCTGCATGTCTCACAGCGTAAGCGCAGGAAGCCCCATAAGGTCACGCCTGTGACCGACTGGTTCCGGCGAGTCGCCCTGAAATCGCGCCGCCTCGATCGGGGGCTGGCGGCCGTCAACGACCTCGACCGGGCCGTGACGGCCGCCGTCTCGGCGCGCCCCCACACCCGGTTCGACCACGTCATGCGCCGGCTGTCCGCCACGGCGAACCACAGCGCGCTGTGGGTGGTCGTCGCGGGGGTGCTCGCGGTGCGCCGCGGGGCCGGCCGGAAGGCGGCGGCCCGCGGCATGCTCGCGATCGCGCTGTCCTCGGCCACGGCCAACGGGATCCTCAAGCCGTTGCTGCCGCGCCGCCGCCCGGCCGCGGCCGAGCTGCCCGCCTACCGAACCCTGCGCAACCCCCCGACCTCGTCGTCGTTCCCGTCGGGGCACGCCGCCTCGGCGGCCGCCTTCGCCACCGCGGTCGCCCTGGACAACCCGAAGGTGGCGCCGGCGGTCGTGCCGCTGGCCGCGGCCGTGGCCTACTCGCGGGTGCACGTGGGCGTGCACTGGGCGTCCGACGTCCTGGTGGGGGCCGCGGTCGGGTCCGGCATCGCGCTGGGGACCCAGCGGTGGTGGCCCCCCCGGCGCACCGACGAGGCCCGCGCCCGGCCGGTGGACACCGTGCCGGAGCTGCCGCAGGGCGAGGGCCTGGTGATCGTGGTCAACCCCCACTCCGGCCCACCCGACCAGGACCTCACCGAGGAGGTCCGCGAGGCACTGCCGGCCGCGCACCTGCTGCGCGTGACCCGGGGCAAGGACGTCGGCGAGCAGCTCGACGAGGCCGTCGCCGACCGGGGCGACTGGGTGCAGGCCCTCGGCGTGGCGGGCGGCGACGGCACCGTGGCCGCGGCGGCCGCGGCGGCGGACCGCCACCACCTCCCGCTGGTCGTGGTCCCCGCGGGGACGCTCAACCACTTCGCCCGCGACGTCGGCGTCTACGACCTGCAGGAGGCGGTCGACGCCACCCAGGCCGGCGAGGCGGTGGCGGTCGACCTCGCGCTGGTCGAGGCGCACCCCGGGGCCGGCGACGAGCCGGTGGACCCGGAGGTCATCCGCACCCGGTACTTCCTCAACACCGCCAGCGTCGGCTCCTACCCGGAGCTGGTCCGGCTGCGCGAGAAGTGGCAGCCGCGCTGGGGCAAGTGGCCCGCGTTCGCCGCCGCGCTGGTCACCGTGCTGCGCCGGTCGGAGAAGGTGCGGGTCAAGGTCGGCGACCGCTGGCACCTCGTGTGGTTCATCTTCGTCGGCAACGGGCCCTACCACCCGCGCGGCATGGTCCCGGCCTGGCGGCCGACCCTGGACTCGGGGCTGCTCGACGTCCGGTGGCTGCGCGCCGACGTCGCCTTCTCCCGGCTCCGGGTGGTGGGCGCGCTGATCTTCGGCGCGCTCGGGCACAGCCGCGTCTACACCCAGCTCGAGACCCCGGAGCTCGACGTCGAGCTGGCCGTGCCGAGCATCCTCGCCACGGACGGCGAGGTGGTCGAGGAGGCCGGCCGGTACACCTTCCGGGTCGCGAAGAACCCGGTCCCGATCTACCGGCGCGACGAGGAGCGCTGGACCGGCCGGGACCGGCCCTTCCAGGGCTGATCGCCCCGTAATGCCCGGCTGGTCCGGTCCGACCCACCCGGACACGCCCCCTGGAGGACCGATGACGCTCGCGTTCGACGAGGAAGGCGCCCGCGAGGTCGAGCGGGTCTACTCGACCCCCGACATCGTCCGGCAGCGCGCCGAGGTGCTGGGCCTGCTCGCGCCGCGGCCCGGCGAGCGGATCCTCGACGTCGGCTCCGGCCCCGGCTTCCTGCTCGAGTCCCTCGCCGCCGCCGTCGGCCCGGAGGGGGTCGTCCACGGCATCGACCCGAGCCCGGCGATGAACGCCCTGGCCACGCGGCGGGTCGGGGCCGTGCCCGCCGTGACCATCGCCCAGGGGTCCGCGGAGTCCCTCCCCTACCCCGACGACGACCTCGACGCCGTCGTCTCCACCCAGGTCTACGAGTACGTCGCCGACATCCCGCGGGCCTTCGCCGAGCTGCGCCGGGTCGTCCGCCCGGACGGCCGGGTGCTGCTGCTCGACACCGACTGGGACTCGGTGGTCTGGCACGTCGCGGACCGGGCCCGGCACGCCCGCGTCATGGCGGCCTGGGAGGAGCACCTGGTGCACCCGCACCTGCCCGCGACCTGGGCCCGGCACCTCCGGGCCGCCGGGTTCCGGATCACGACGCAGGCCGCGATCCCGATCCTCAACCCGCACCTCGACGAGGACACCTACAGCGCGCTCATCGCCCGCACGATCGCCGGCTACGTCGCGGACCGGCAGGGCCTGAGCAGCGAGGACGGCCGGGCGTGGCTCGCCGACGTCCGCGGCGGCGACTACTTCTTCAGCATGAACCGCTTCTGCGTGATCGCCGTCCCGGAGTGAGGCCCGCTCCCACACGTTCAGGCCAGGCGGCGGACCCCCCGGCTCCGTAGGCTGGACCCCATGGGAAGGCTCACCGCACGGCGGCCGGTGCTGCGGCTCGCGGCGGACGGATCGCAGCGCCGCCGGCCGGACACGCTGGCCGTGGAGGAGCCGCTCGAGCTGCGGGTCGACGGGGCGCCGCTGACGGTCACCATGCGCACCCCGGGGCACGACGTCGAGCTCGCCCACGGCTTCCTCCTCACCGAGGGGGTCATCGGCGCCGCCACGGACCTCCTCGCCGCCCGCTACTGCGACTCGGTCGACGCGGAGGGCCGCAACACCTACAACGTCCTCGACGTGACGCTCGCGCTGGGCGTCGAACCGCCGGACACCTCGGTGGAGCGGAACTTCTACACGACCTCCTCCTGCGGCGTCTGCGGGAAGGCCTCGCTCGACGCCGTGAAGCTCAAGTCCCGCTTCTCCCCCGCCCACGACCAGGTGCGCGTGCCGTGGGAGGTCGTGGGGACGCTGCCGGACCGCCTGCGGGAGGCCCAGAAGGTCTTCGACTCGACCGGCGGGCTGCACGCGGCGGCGTTGTTCGGGCCGGACGGGTCGCTGCTGGTCACGCGCGAGGACGTCGGCCGGCACAACGCCGTGGACAAGGTCCTCGGCCACGCCCTGCTCGAGGGCCGGATCCCCGCCGCCGGCACGGTGCTGCAGGTCTCCGGGCGTGCCTCGTTCGAGCTGGTCCAGAAGGCCGTGATGGCCGGCGTGCCGGTGCTGGCCGCGGTGTCCGCGCCGTCCTCCCTGGCGGTGGAGCTGGCCGACGAGGCCGGCCTCACCCTCGTCGGATTCCTCCGCGGCGGCTCGGGCAACGTCTACACGCACCCGGAACGCATCGCCCTCTAGGCCGGCCTCGCCCTACGCTCGCGGCATGCGCGTCGACGGGCTGGACCACATCGTGCTGGTGACGGAGGACCCCGAGCGGCTGATCGGCTGGTACCGGGAGACCCTGGGGCTGGCACCCGAGCGGCTCGACGAGTGGCGGCGCGGCCAGGTGCCGTTCGCCTCCCTGCGGGTGTCCCCGGGCACGATCATCGACGTCCAGCGGGGCGAGCGGACCGGGACCAACCTGGGCCACTTCGCCCTCGTCGTGACCGGGGCGGATCTCGACGCCCTCGCCGCGGAGCACGGTGTGGCGGGCCCGAAGGACCTCTTCGGGGCACGCGGCCAGGGCCGGGGCATCTACCTCACCGACCCGGACGGCAACGGCGTCGAGCTGCGCACCTACTCCTGAGAACGACGGCGCCGGCCCACCGAGGTGGACCGGCGCGCCGGGGTTCGGACTCGGACGGACTCAGTTCGACGACGGCAGGGCCCCGCCCGCGGCCGGGGCGTCGTCGCCGCCGCGCACGTCCGGCTCGTCGGCGGCCTCGCCGCGGTTCGCGGCCGGCAGCAGGTTGCGCAGCACGGGGCCGGTGATCCGGCGGAAGGCCCGGCCCGGGCGGCTGCGGTCCAGCACGGCCACCTCGAGCGCCTTCTCGCCGAGCACGCGCGCCTCGGTGCCATTGCCGGGGCCCGACCCGGGGACCTGCAGGCCCTCCAGCGCGCTCGCCAGCGCCTCGCCGAGGTCGTGCCCGCCGTCGTAGACGTCCTTGAGCTTCGTCGAGATCGGCTCGGTGGTGCCGCCCATGACCACGTACTGCGGCTCGTCGGTGATCGAGCCGTCGTAGGTGATGCGGTACAGCTGGTCTCCGTCCGGCGTCTCGCCGACCTCGGCCAGGCAGATCTCCGCCTCGTACGGCTTCTGCTGCTCCACGAACGCCGCGCCGATGAACTGGGCGTAGGTGTTCGCCAACCAGCGGCTGGTGACGTCGCGCCGGTCGTAGGAGAACCCGCGGGAGTCGGCGAGCCGGATGCCGGCGGTGCGCAGCCCCTCGAACTCGTTGTACCGGCCGACGGCGGCGAAGCCGATCCGGTCGTAGATCTCGGAGACCTTGTTCAGCGCGGAGGAGTGGTTCTCCGCGACGAACAGCACACCGCCGCTGAAGGTCATGACCACGACGCTGCGGCCGCGGGAGATGCCCTTGCGGGCGAGCTCCGACCGGTCGCGGAGCAGCTGGTCGACGGAGGAGTAGAAGGGCATCGTCATCGGGGGACGCTCCTGAATCTCATCGTGCTGGCCGGGGTGCGAGCGGGGGCGCTCAGCCGCCCGGGTTCTCCGCCCGGTCCGCCACGATCCGCTCGACGATCCCGGCGATCTCCTCCTCCGAGCGCCGCACGGCACCCTCGGGACCGGTGATGCTGACGACGACCGGGTAGATCTTCCGGACCAGGTCCGGACCGCCGGTCGCGGTGTCGTCGTCCGCGGCGTCGTACAGCGCCTCGAGCGCGGTGCGCAGCGTGGTCTGCAGGTCCGCCGAACTGCGGTGCAGCTTCTTCATCGAGGACTTGGCGAACACCGAGCCGGAGCCGACGGCGTGGTAGCCGAGCCACTCGGCGTAGCGGCCGCCGGTGGGGTCGTAGGTGACGATCCGGCCGGCCTTGGCCGGGTCCGGCTCCTCGGTGTCGTAGCCCGCGAACAGCGGCACCACCACGAAGCCCTGCATGGCCGCGCCGAGGTTGCCGCGGATCATCCCCGCGAGCCGGTTGGCCTTGCCGTCGAGGGACATGGCCACGCCCTCGATCTTCTCGTAGTGCTCGAGCTCGACCGAGTAGAGCCGGATCATCTCGATCGCGATGCCCGCCGAGCCGGCGATGCCGACCGCGGAGTGCGAGTCCGTGATGAAGATCTTCTCGATGTCCCGCTGGGCGATGACGTTGCCCGCGGTGGCGCGCCGGTCGCCGGCGATGACGACGCCCTCGGCGAACTGCAGCGCGACGATCGTGGTGCCGTGCGGCACGCCCAGCGCGTCGGGCGTCATGGGCCGGCTCTCCGGACCGCGGGGCGCGTCGAACATCCGGCCGGGGAGCAGGTGCGGCTGGGTGGCCGCGACGTAGTTGGCGAACGACGTCTCGCCCAGTGCCGCGAAGGCGGCGTGGTGGCCGAGCCCGGGCTGCCCGGGCCGCCCGTCCCGGCGGCCGGCCGCGGGCTCGGGGGAACCGGGGAACGGGCGGCCGATCGCAGCGGGCCCGGGGATGCCCTCGCGGAACTCCATGGTGTGGGGTGTGCCTCTCTCGCAAGTCGCTGTCGGGGTGTCGCTCACGGATGGGGCCGGGTACCAGGTACTAGCAGAGACGGGCCGGACCCCTTCCGGGGCCCGACCCGCCACCGGCTGTCAGGTGCGGCTACTGGCCGCCCTTCTGCACGTACGCGCGGACGAAGTCCTCGGCGTTCTCCTCGAGGACGTCGTCGATCTCGTCGAGGATCGTGTCGACGTCCTCGCCCAGCTTCTCCCGGCGCTCCTGGCCGGCGGCCGAGGCGTCGCCGCTCTCGTCGTCGTCGCCGCCGCCACCGCCCTGGCGCTTCGTCTGCTCCTGCGACATGACGTCTCCTCCTCGCGTCCGATCCCGGGCGACCCGCCACCGTCGTGGCAGGCAGACCCCGGGGTCCGATGCGTCCAGCCTACTTGCCGGGACCCGCCGTCGCCCACGGTTCGCGGGTTGCGAACTGATGTCCCGGCGGGGCGGCTCACCCGTTGGTGAGGGCCTTCACCAGCTCCTCGGCGGTCCGCGAGCCCTCGATCAGCTCCCCGACGTGCCGGCGCGTGCCGCGCAGCGGCTCGAGCGTCGGGATCCGGACCAGCGACTCGCGGCCCAGGTCGAAGATGACCGAGTCCCACGAGGCCGCCGCGACCTCGGCCGGGTAGCGCTCGAGACAGCGGCCGCGGAAGAAGGCGCGGGTGTCCTCCGGGGGGTTGCGGATCGCGCGCTCGACCTGCTCCTCGGTGACCAGCCGCTTCATCGACCCGCGGGTGACCAGGCGGTTGTAGAGGCCCTTGGCCATCCGGACGTCCGTGTACTGCAGGTCGACCAGGCCGAGGCGGCCCGAGTTCCACTGCAGGTTGTCCCGCTCGCGATAGCCGTTGAGCAGGCGCAGCTTGGCCGTCCAGTCGAGCCGGTCCGCCGTGCGCATCGGGTCCTCGGCGAGGTCCTCCAGGATCTCGCCCCAGAGCTGCAGCACCTCGGCCGTGTCCGGGTCGATGTCCGCGCCCTGGGAGTTCTCGACGTGCTTGACGGCCTTCTCGTGGTAGGCCCACTGCAGCTCGACGGCGGTGAGCGAACGCCCGTCGGTGAGCTCCACCTTCTGCTGCAGCGACGGGTCGTGGCTGATCTGGTGGACGGCGCGCACCGGCTCGGCCAGGCGCAGCTCGTCGAACCGGACGCCGTTCTCGATCATGTCGAGGACCAGCGCGGTGCTGCCGACCTTGAGCAGCGTGGCGTACTCGCTCATGTTGGCGTCGCCGATGATGACGTGCAGCCGGCGGTACTTGTCCGCGTCGGCGTGCGGCTCGTCCCGGGTGTTGATGATGCCGCGCTTGAGCGTGGTCTCGAGGCCGACCTCGACCTCGATGTAGTCCGCACGCTGCGAGATCTGGTAGCCCTCCGTGTCCCCCTGGGCGCCGATGCCGACCCGGCCCGCACCCGTGATCACCTGCCGGGACACGAAGAACGGGGTGAGCCCGCCGACGATCGCGGGGAACGTGGTCTGGCGGGCCATGAGGTAGTTCTCGTGCGAGCCGTAGCTCGCGCCCTTGCCGTCGACGTTGTTCTTGTACAGCTGGATCCGCGGCGCGCCGGGCACGGTGGCGGCCCGCACCGCGGCCTCCTCCATGATCCGCTCCCCCGCCTTGTCCCAGATCACGACGTCCCGCGGGGTCAGCACCTCGGGCGTGGAGAACTCCGGGTGCGCGTGGTCGACGTAGAGCCGGGCGCCGTTGGTGAGGATGACGTTCGCCGCGCCGAGGTCGTCGAGCTCCGAGTCGTTGCCCGAGCTGGACAGCGTGGGCGCGGACAGGTCGAACCCGCGCGCGTCGCGCAGCGGCGACTCCACCTCGTAGTCCCAGCGGGCGCGGCGGTTGCGCGGGATGTCCTGCGCGGCCGCGTACGCCAGCACGATCTGCGTGGAGGTGATGACGGGGTTGGCGGTCGGGTCGCCGGGCACGGAGATGCCGTACTCGACCTCGGTGCCCATGATGCGGCGGGCGGTCACGAACGGACCTCGCGGGAGTGCATCCCCAGAGCCTAACCCGCCCGGCGGCCGGAACGGCGGTCGCCGGGCGGGTCGGACACAGTGGTGCGGGGCCCGCGGATCAGGCCGCCGGGATCATGCCGTGCGGGTCGATCACGTACTTGCGGGCCGCGCCCCGGTCGAACTCCTGGTACCCGCGCGGGGCGTCCTCGAGCGGGATGACCGTGGCGTTGACCGCGTCGGCGATGTGCGCCTTGTCGTGGAGGATCGACATCATCAGCTTGCGGTTGTACCGCAGCACCGGGCACTGACCGGTGACGAAACTGTGGCTCTTCGCCCAGCCGAGGCCCAGCCGCACCTTGAGCGTGCCCTCCTTGGCGTCCGGGTCCGACGCCCCCGGGTCACCGGTCACGTACAGGCCCGGGATGCCGAGCTGCCCCGCTGCGCGGGTGACGGTCATGATGTCGTTGAGCACCTGCGCGGGCTTCTCCTCGCCGCCGCCCTGCCCGGTGGCCTCGAAGCCCACGGCGTCGACGGCGCAGTCGACCTCGTTGGTGTTCAGGATCTGGTCGATCTGGTCCTCGAGGGCCGCGTTCTGTCCGATGTCCACGGTCTCGCAGCCGAAGGAGCGCGCCTGCTCGAGGCGCTCCTTGTTGAGGTCGCCGACGATCACGACCGCCGCGCCCAGCAACTGCGCGGAGTAGGCGGCGGCCAGCCCCACCGGCCCTGCTCCGGCCACGTACACGGTCGATCCCGTGGTCACCCCGGCGGAGACGGCGCCGTGGTAGCCGGTCGGGAAGATGTCGGACAGCATCGTGAGGTCGCGGATCTTGGCCAGCGCCTGGTCGCGGTCCGGGAACTTGATGAGGTTGAAGTCGGCGAACGGCACCATGACGTAGTCCGCCTGGCCGCCCTCCCAGCCGCCCATGTCGACGTAGCCGTAGGCCGAGCCGGCGCGGGCGGGGTTGACGTTCAGGCAGACGCCCGTGGCCCCTTCACGACAGTTGCGACAGCGCCCGCAGGCGATGTTGAACGGCACCGTGACGATGTCCCCCACGTTCAGGAACTGGACGTCGTTGCCCTTCTCGATGATCTCGCCGGTGATCTCGTGCCCGAGGGTCTGCCCGGGCGGCGCCGTGGTCCGGCCGCGGACCATGTGCTGGTCCGACCCGCAGATGTTGGTCGAGACGTTCTTGAGGATCACGGCGTGCGGCGCCTCGCGGCTCATGCCCATGGCCTGCGCGACGTCGACCGGGACCTCCAGCTTCGGCATGTCGTGGTCCTCGACCTCGACACGGCCGGGCTCCTTGTAGACGACGATCCTGTTTCCACCCATGAACCCCTCCCTACTCCGACGTGGCCAAGGTCACAACGGGACCATGGCCCCATGACGGGTGGGGACGAGCGGATCGCGGTCTACGACGCGTCGGGGGCCGTCGTGGGGGTCGCGCCGCGGGCGGAGGTCTACGCGCGGTCGCTCTGGCACGGCAGCGCCGGCGTGATCCTGCGCAGCACGGACGGCCGGCGCGTGTACGTCCACCGCCGGGCGGACGACAAGCTCGTGATGCCCGGCCTGTGGGACTGCGTGGCCGGCGGGGTCGTAGATCCCGGCGAGACCCCGCTCGGGACGGCGACCCGCGAGCTGGCCGAGGAGCTCGGCGTGCGCGGGGTGGCACTGCGGCCGCTGCTGGCGGTGGCGTGGGAGTCGGGGCCGGGCCCCGGCCTCGGTGGGCCGGAGGGGCTGCGCTGCCACCTGTTCGGCTACGAGGCCTTCTCCGACGGGCCGGTGCACCACCAGCCGTCGGAGGTCGCGGAGGGCGGGTGGATGACGAACGCCGGACTGGCGGAGCTGCTCGCCGACCCGGCCCGGGGGTTCGCCCCCGACTCCCGGATCCTCGCCGAGCATTTCCTCCGCACCCTGTGAGTGGCGATGGTCGCTCTGGCGACCATGGCCCCACACGCCATTGGTGGTGGGGGGAACCCATAAGAAGTTGTTGAAGTTGGCGGGGGGGGCGGGGGGAGGCGCCAGGAGCGCCGCGG